>JANWYV010000034.1 GCA_025055075.1 Blastocatellia bacterium | reverse complement strand
ACCATGGCGCGCGCCGTCGCGATGGGATCGTAATAGCGCACGCCCATGCGAAGTCGTTCCGGCACTAATCCATCCAGAGCGATCCCGAGCCCGAAGATGCCGATGCGCACGCCCGCGAGTTCTCTCACGACATAAGGCTTGATGCGATCTCGGAGCAATGTGTCGCGGAAATCGTAATTCGCGCTGACGACTTCGAATTTCGCGAAATTGAGCGCGCGAGCGAGCGCTTCCAATCCGCTATCGAACTCATGATTCCCCAATGTGACGACGTCATAGCCGATGGCCGACATGACCTGATAATCGGCCTCGCCGCGATAAACGTTGTAGTAGGGCGTTCCTTGGAACGCATCGCCGGCATCCAGAAGCAGCGTGTTCGGATTCTCCCGGCGGATGCGTTTGACGAGCGCTGCCCGTCGAGCAGCCCCGCCCAATCCGGCATATTGCGGATCATCGTCGGGGAACGGCTCCAATCGCGAATGCACATCGTTCGTGTGCAGGAGCGTGATCTTCGTCTCGATTTCATCCGGAGGCAGGGCTGACGCGACCGGCCAACTCGTAAAGAGCATTGCGGCGCCGGTCCGAAGACTACCTGCGAGAAACGTTCGACGGGAGACCTTCATCCCTTCTCCTCCTGTTCCACCAAGTTGCGAATGGTCTCGCTCACGGCTTCGGGGAAGCAGAGCCGATCAATATGAAATCGCCGCAATCGGCGGATCGCAGGAGAGACTTCGGTGATCTCGCGCAAGGTGCGGCTTCCTCCGTTTGCCTCGACGTAGATACGGTTCTCCGGCCCCGACGTCTCCGGAGAATACGGACCAAGGTACGGAATGTCGCTCGCCCGATCCTCGACCAGATAGTAACGAGGATCGAATCCCGCGGCCTCGACGATCCGGCGCGCTTGTTCGAGGAATCGTCGTCGGCGCTCGGCGTTGACCTGCACATCCACGGACTTGAAGAGACGGCGATGAAGGAACCTGCTCGCCAGATCGCTCAGGATGGGATCGGGCTCCTTCGTCCACCACTTGATGTGGAACATGATGTCATGATCATCGAGGGCGAGATATTCTTCGGTCGAGAGCGACTCGCGCCGAAGGACCTTCGCCATCACAGAATCAGGAACGATGTGCTGTAAGCGATCGCTCGCCATGAGATCAATGGCGCGTCGGAAGATGGAGCGAAGCATCGCCTCGGCCGCTCGCAGATTCCGATGGAAGTAGACCTGACGGAACATGTAATAGCGCGCCTGCAGATATTCCTCGACGGCGTAGAGCCCTTTGGCCGCGACGTAGAGACATTCTTGCTCAGGGGCGATCTCCAACGTGTGGAGGATCCACTCCAAATCGTAGAAACCGTATTTGGCCCCCGTCATCAAGCTATCGCGCAGGAGATAGTCGAAGCGATCCACGTCCATCTGACTGGAGATCAATTGAGAGATGAATCGCGGCCGATAGGTATGCTGCAAGACGGCGACAACGCGCGCGGGCAATTCCCGATCGCGCTCACTGAGCAAGCGATGGATCAGCGTCCCTTCATCGAGGATGATCCGCACTCCCCATTCCTCATGCCGATAACCGAGCACGGTCTCCATGACATGCGAGAACGGCCCATGTCCGACATCATGGAGCAGCGCCGCGCACATGGCCGTCAGCCGCACCTCGCGATCAATGGAATACCGCTGTCCGAGGAGAGCGAGGACGCGCCGCATCAGATGCATCACGCCGAGCGAATGGGAGAAGCGGCTGTGCTCGGCTCCTTGATAGGTGAAGAGCGCCAACCCCAATTGTCTGATCCGGCGCAGGCGTTGAAACTCCGGGGTATCAATCAACCGAACGAGCAATCGGTCGTCGGGATCCGTCTCCTCCAGCGAGATGATGTTGTGCACCGGATCGCGATAGATGCGCTCAGCCATGTCCCTCTTTCAGGCGAAGCGCGCGCTGGTCCCGTCGCGCGTCCACGTGATGCAAGCGCAGCCCGGGCTCCGCCGTCAAGTCCCATCCGGAACGCTCGCCGCGTAGCAACTTCGGATAGGCGGCGGCAGCGATCATCGCGGCATTATCCGTGGTGAGCGGTGGGCTGGGGACGTAGACGGAAATTCCCATCGTTCGCCCCAGGAGAAACACCTCCTCGCGCAGTCGGCTATTGCATGCGACGCCGCCCGTCAGAATGAGCGTGCGCGCTTCGTACTGTTCCAGCGCTCGCGACAGACGCTGCACGAGCGTGCGCACGACCGTTTCCTGAAAGCTCGCCAGCAGATCGAGGATCACTTCCGGCACTTCCTCTCCCTCTCGCACGGGGCGAATCCCCTGCTCGCGCACATAGCGCACGACGGCCGTTTTGAGTCCGCTGAAGCTGAAATCGAAATCGTTCCCGCTCATCCGCGGGATCGTGAACCGAACCGCGCGCGGATTCCCGCGTCTCGCCAGACGATCAATCACGGGACCACCGGGATACCCGAGTCCCAAGAGCTTCGCCACCTTATCGAAAGCTTCGCCGGCCGCATCATCGCGCGTATGTCCGAGCAAATGGTACTGCTCGGGCTCTGGCATCCAAAAGAGGCTCGTATCTCCTCCGGAGACGACGAGCGCGAGCGCCGGATATTGAACAGGCGGGTTCTCGAAGACGACCGAGAAGATATGCCCCTCATGATGATTCACACCGATGAGCGGTCGCGAGAGCGCGTATGCGACCGATTTCGCGTAGCAAATGCCCACAAGAAGCGAGCCGATCAGCCCGGGCCCTCGCGTCACCGCGATGGCGTCGATCTCGCGAAAGGTCACGCCCGCTTCCTCCAACGCGGCTCGAACGATGGGGACGATATTCCGCAAATGTTCGCGCGAGGCCAGTTCAGGCACGATGCCCCCGTAGGGTCGATGGACGGCATATTGCGTGGCCACGATGTTCGAGCGCAAGATCCGCCCATCTTCCACGACGGCGGCGGCGGTCTCATCGCAAGATGTCTCGATCCCGAGGATCAACATCGTGCCATTCCCTTCACGAAAGCCCCGAGGATGGAGCGGGGCTCGAGAACGCTCGTTCCTCGGCCGGAGTCTGTGTGACATCCGGCTGCGCGGCCAGGACGCTCAAGCTCTCCGGATACGGCGGGCGCGCGATCCCACGTTCGGTCACGATCGCCGTCACGTAGCGATGGGGAGTGATGTCGAAGGCCGGATTGGCAACGGCGATGCCTTCAGGGGCGATCGGATGTCCATTAATGTGCGTCACTTCACTGGCCGGTCGTTCCTCGATCGGGATCTGATCACCGGATGCGATCGAGAGATCCAGCGTCGAGATGGGGGCGACGACGTAGAAAGGAATGTTGTGCTCCTTCGCGAGGACAGCAAGCGTGTACGTCCCGATCTTGTTGGCGACGTCGCCATTGGCAGCGATGCGATCCGCGCCTACGAGCACGCAATCCACGAGTCCTCGATACATCATGTACCCGGCCATATTGTCCGTGATGAGCGTGGCGGGGATTTGCTCTTTGAGCAATTCCCAGGCGGTCAGGCGCGCGCCTTGAAGGAATGGGCGCGTCTCGTCCACATAGACATGGACGCGCTTGCCCATGAGCACGGCCGCGCGCACGACGCCGAGCGCCGTCCCCATTCCCCCAGCCGTCGCCAACGCTCCCGTATTGCAATGGGTGAGGATGCGCGCGGGATCGGGGATGAGCGCCGCGCCGTGGCGAGCCATCCGCCAATTCGTCTCGATGTCCTCGCGATAAATGTTCTGCGCTTCTCGAACCATCCATTCTTTGAGCGCGGGAAGCGACAGATGATGTCGTCGCGCTTCAGCCAGCGCGCGTCGCATGCGTTCGATCGCCCAGAAGAGATTCACGGCCGTCGGCCGCG
Source organism: Blastocatellia bacterium (assembly GCA_025055075.1). Taxonomy (NCBI): domain Bacteria; kingdom Pseudomonadati; phylum Acidobacteriota; class Blastocatellia; species Blastocatellia bacterium. Next base: position 120,931 of record JANWYV010000034.1, on the reverse strand, counting down.
CGCGCGCCATGAGCTGGCAAAGCGCCTCGAACTCGGCTTCCAATTCCTCGACCGTGTGCGCGCTCGAGCGCTTCACGCCGAGCGCCAAGCCGAATGCCGCGGTCACCCCAATGGCCGGCGCTCCACGCACGACCATCGCGCGAATGGCTTCGGCCACTTCTTCCGGCGTGCGCAAGAGCGGATAAACTTCTTCATGCGGCAACTTCCGCTGATCAATCACGCGGATGCCTTCGTCCGTCCATTCGACTGTTTTGATCATCGGCCCGACCTCACAGCGAGAAATCTTATCCGAAAGCCGACAGCCTCCGCAACCGCGTGCTCTCCACGGCCTTCCGTCTCGCGAAAAGTCCGCTCGACGCCGGACTTCGAGATGAAGGGTCGTTCGATCACAAGTCTCCCCACAAGAATTGGGCCACGCTGAGCACGACGAGTCCGGCTGTCTCTGTGCGGAGGATGCGCGGGCCGAGCGAGAGGGGGATGGCCCCGGCCTTCCGAGCCGCTTCAATCTCCTCATCGGCCCATCCCCCCTCCGGGCCGATGAAGACGATGAGACGTTGTGGGGGGGCCTCAGCCCATCGCTTCGCGATCTCGCGAAGCGACACGCCTTCCCGTTCCGCGCAAAAGAGCGCTGGGGCGTGAATCCGACTGAGCAGATCGCGCACCGGCTGCGGTTCCTCGATGTGAACGAGGCGCGTCCGTCGCGATTGCTTCGCGGCTTCCAACGCGATGCGTCGCCATCGTTCTAAACGCCCAGGCGCGTACGTCCCCATGACCACGTAGCGCGTCAACAGAGGAATGATGCGATGCACGCCCAGCTCCGTCGCCTTCTGCACGACGAGATCGAACTTCTCGCCCTTCGTGAGAGCTTGCGCGAGCGTCAACTCGAGGGGGGATTCGACAGCCGGCGTTGCCTGCGCGCGGACGCTCACCGAGGCGCAGCGTTCTCGCGTCTCCAGCACAACGCCTTCGTATTCGATGCCCGTTCCATCGAAGACGATGACGCGAGCTCCCGGCTTCAATCGCAGGACATGGCGCAAGTGATGCGACTCTCGCTCATCGAGTCGGATCACGCCCTGGCTAATCGCTTCCGGAGGTGCATAAAACCGATGGAGGCTCATAACGCGCCACAATCGTTCGCCATTCCCCTCCCCGTTTGACATCGAGAGAGCGAAAGGCCCTCACCAGGAGAGCTTCCCGAAAGGGCTCTTCATCGCCTTCGAGGAGACCGGAGAGGACGAGGATTCCCCCGGGTTCGAGCCGATGCGAGAATAAGGGCAGAAGGCTCACGAGCACATCAGCCGTGAGATTGGCGAGCACCATCTCGAAGCGCTCTTGCGGCAGCTCTTCGAGCGTCCCACAATGCAGGACGACGCGCTCCCGGACCCCATTGCGCTCCAAATTCTCGCGAGCGACCGCACACGCCTCCGGATCAATATCCAGCGCGACGATACGCGCCTGAGGATGGAGGCGAGCGGCTGCGATGGCGAGGATACCGGTCCCAGTCCCTACGTCGAGGAGGGAACGCCCCGTCCAATATTCCTCGAGCGCCAACAGGCAGTGCTGCGTCGTCTCATGCGTGCCCGTCCCGAAGGCCATCCCCGGATCAATCACGATCAGACAGCGATCTCCCGTCTCCCGCGGCTGGTCCCATGATGGCGCGATCAGAAATCGGCGTCCGACGGGGAAAGGTTTATATCCCTCCTTCCACCGGCTCGCCCAATCTTCGATCGGGACAGGCTCGACGCAGATTTCGGCTATTCGATCTGCCGAGAACCCGGCGCGTTGCATGGCCGCGTTCATCTGGCTCGCCCACCACGCGGCATCTTGCGGAGCATCGAAATAGGCGAGCAGCTCAAGAGCGTCTTCGCTTCCCGAGAATGCGAGCCCGCGCGTCCCTGCGCTGGAGAAGAGGGGGAAGAGGAGTTCGCTCAAATCCTCTCTCAAGCGAACGCGCACGGCCCAGAATTCGCCCATCATTCCCGAACGCTTCATCCCATCAAGAGGCGGCGCAATTCGGGCTCCCGCTCTTGGGTGACCAAGGCGACGACCATGTCCCCGATTTCCAGCCGCGTTTCTCCTCGGGGGATGAGCGTCGTGCCCGCACGCTCGATGGCGACGATATTACAATCAGGAGGGAAGGCGATGTCGCGTAGCGCCTTCCCAGCGACTGGACAGGTCTCGCCCAACACATATTCGATGATTTGCGCGCGCCCGCCATGCAGATTGAGGAGCGTGCGGATGGGGATCGTCGGCAACTCGCGCTCGATGACCTGCTCGATGATGGCCGTCGAGCTGACGGTCGCATCCACGCCGAGCTGTCGCATCACCGGTTCGTTCTTCGGGTTGCTCACGCGCGCGATCGTCTTAGGGACGCGAAACATCCGCTTGGCGAGCTGACACGCGATCAGGTTGTTCTCATCATTGCCGGTGACGGCGACGAAGACGCGGGCACGACCAGCGCCGGCTTCTTCGAGGACAGGCCCCAAGGTCCCATCGCCGCTGATGACGGCGCATTCCAATTCCGTCCGCAATTGCGCCGCATACACCACATCGCGTTCGATGAGTGCCACTTCATGCCCGCTTCCGAGCAACGAGCGAACGAGATTGATGCCCACCTTCCCCGCGCCGACCACGAGGATGAACCTCGACTCGTCGGCTCGCGGTCGCGCGACACGCGGTTCGCGGGCGGGCGAGATCTCCGGTCGTGGAATCGGATGCGCGGCCAATTCATCCACGCGTTGCATGATGGCTTCGACCGTGTAGAGCGTGGGACAAACGGTGATGAGCTGTCCATCATCGGTGACGTCCCGATGGCTCGGCTCATAGACGCGAGCGATGGCACGAGGCACTTGAAAGACCAAGCGGGCGACTTGCGCAGCCATCAGGTTCACGTTGTCCTCGCGAGTGAGCGCGAGGAAGAGATCAGCGCGATCCACGCCCGCTTGGCGTTGCACGTCCACGTCCGTGCCATCCCCTTGGATGAGCCTCACGCGGGGAAGATCAACGGCGCCCCGTAGCCGGATGGCCTCCTTGTCAATCAGCGTCACTTCATGGCCGCGCTCCACCAGCTCCGCGACCGCGCGACGTCCTACGCGTCCGTATCCGACGACGACGACTCGCATAGCTTTTCCTCCGACGTTCGATCCATCGGCGCGCTCATCTCAGAACGGCCCAATTACTCCTCTGGGACCATGTCAATGATCACCTCGACGCCCGCGCGACGCAAGATCGTCTCGATTCCCCGTCCGATGGAGTCTCCCGCGGCGATGCGGCGCGGGTTCAATCCGATCACGACCAAGTCCACGTCGTAATCGGCGACGACGCTCACGATCCCTCGACCGACGTCGCGATCGCGCCGCACGACGGGAATTGGCTTCAGATTGTGAAGCTTCACCAATTCGACGGCGCGTTCCAAGGCTTCGCGCGCGCGTCGCTCCTCTTGATCGAGGGGCGTGTTAAGGGGCAGCGACAACGGCACCTCGATCACATAGGTCAGAATCAACTCGGCTTGCTGCTCCTGACCAAGGCGGCACGCCAACTCAACCGCACGATCGCTATATCCGGTCCCCTTCACAGGGACAAGGATGCGCTTAAGGGCACTAACCCCTCGATATGCGCGCGCCACTGCTGGTCCGATCGGCGCCGGCGGATGAAGCATCCACCACAACATCCCTCCCAAGGAGGCGAGGAAAATCGCGGCCAGGACCACCCCGACGACCGAGATGTGAACCTCACCTCCGGACATTCTCCTCCCTTCTCCGACGGAGATAATACGCGATGATGAAGCGCAATCGGTAGAGCCCTAGGGCTACGAACCCTCCGCCCACCCCGAAGCCCAAGAGACTTCCCCCGAGGCGAAACACGCGATAGAGGATGATCACCCCGAGCATCAGCAAGAGGAACGTGTACACGATCTGTACGACGTCCCGAATCGAGAGCGAAGACGCCGCTGGAGTGTGCGATTCATTCCACGATGGTTCCAGCTTCATGATTGAGTCGCCTCCTCCACCGATCCCGTTCCGCGAGGGCGATGCGGTATTGTTCCAAGAGATCGTACTCCTCGGCGGCTTCGAGAACTTCCATCTGCTCCTTCTCCCAATGGCGCGGCACGCTCCGGAAGATCGGCAATCCTCTCCGCCAGCGATACCACGCATAGTACAGGGAACTGAGAAGGACCCACGCCGGCCCTGCTACAGCCGCAATCTCATGCGTGAAGAGCACAATCACGAGAACGGCGGTGATTCCAGCAAGCCCGATGATCCCCAAAATGGGGACGTGAATGATCGTGCCCTCTCGCCGAATCGGGATGTTGAACGGCACGCGATAGGGGCGAGGCGTATAGGGATCGGTGAAGCGCAGCCGGATGAGCGAGACCATGACGAGCGTATAGCCGAGCGTCGCGCCGAAGGCGTACATATTGGCCAGCGTGTCAATGGCACTCTCGGTCAAGGAAGCCAACACCACCTGGAGCGCCGCGATCGCCGAGAAGATGACGATCGTGCGCGCTGGGGTGCGATATCGCGGATGAACGTGTTCGAACCACGAAGAGATGGAATCGTACCGACTCATGGAGAACGCCACGCGGGAGACGCTCATCACACCAGAGTTGGAGGAGAGCATGAGGACGAGCACAGCCAGCGCGGCCGTCACGTCTTCGGCGACGCGCCCGATCCACGGCAGATGCCCCGCCACGATCGCTACCGAGCGCCCGATGTTGCGCTCATCCAGGAAGACCTCCCACCGCACCGTGCCGAGGGTGAGCACCGAGAGCGAGACAGCGAAGAGGAAGACTGTGAAGACCAACACGATCGAAGTCCGAGGGACGATTGTGGCCGGCCGCCGTGTCTCCTGCGCCGCTTGCGAGATGGATTCCAAGCCCACGAAGGAGATGATCGCCAGCGATGCACCATAGAGGAATTGGCGCGGATGGAAATTTGCGAACGTCTCCGTCCACTGCGCCATCAACAGCTCCGGCTTCCATGCGAAGATGAGCCCCATCGAGATGATGAGCGATTCCATGAGGATGATCAGCACCCCGATCAGCTCATTCAGCAGGCTGGCCTGCCGCATCCCCCGCACGTTCAACCACGTGAGGAACGCAATGAGCAGGAGCGTCGCGAGCGCCAGCCCGACGCGCACATGCTCAAACGGTCCGATCGCCAGCGTCGCCTCAGCCAACGCCGGCACGAAGTGCGAGAAATAGGTCACGGCGAAGTAAGCGAAGAGCGCTGTGCAGAGGGTGTAATCGAGCACGAGCGCGCTGCCGGCCACCAAGCTCCAAAAATCGCCCAGGCCGCGCAGGGCGAAATATTGTCCGCCGCCGGCCACCGGATAGGCCGAAGCCAATTCCGTGTAAGCCAGGCCCACTAGGATGTAGACCGTCCCCGCGAGCAAGAAGGCCAGTGGAGCCGCACCCTCCGAGAAGGCGAAGACCAAACCGAGCGCGACGAATGTATCGGCACCGACATCGGCGAAGCCCCACATGTAGGAGCCCCAGACCGTGACATCCCGTCGCAATTCTACCACTGCCGTCCGTTCCTCGGCCATTACCCTTCCCTCCGCGCGAACGCCGTCTTTGACGAGAGGAAGAACACGAGGAATCGACTCCTCGTGAGACCGATCACGGTTTGCGCGGACTCGCGCCCAGGGATTGCCCCAGCTCGCGCGCTTCCACGTTGTTCGGATCGAGGGCTAGTGCTCGCTCCACGCTCAGACGCGCGCGCTCACGTTCGCCCACGGCCAGATAGATACGCGCCAGCAGCAGATGAGCTGACGCCGATTGCGGATTCCAAAACGCCGCTGCGTGCGCGGCGTCGGCAGCTTCACGCCAATTCCCTCGCCGGAGATAGAGACGCGCCTTCAGCAGATGCGCCTCGGCCCAATCCGGCCTCGTTCTCAATACCCCCTCCAGGATGGCCAACGCTTCTTCATCCCGACCGCTCTCCAGCAGTGCTTCCGCCTCGCGCACGGCTTCGGACGGACGCCCCATCGGAGCGCGCGACAAGAGCCCACGACTCCCCCCTTCGCCTCGCCGCGAGAGGCGCATCTTGAGTCGAGGCACGATCGGGGGATCGGCGACCTTCTCCCACTCGGCGAATTGCGGGAGGTACCGGCGGGCTAACGCGAGCGCTCCTTGAGCCTCTTCCTCACGACCCAAACGGTGCCAGCTCTTTCCCAAGAGATAATGCGCTTCTCCATCCGCCGGACGGCGTCGCACGACATGCCGCAATTGCACGAGAGCGTTCTCGAAATCCCCATGCTTCCACAGCGCGTAGCCGTAGTTGAAGCGGATGTCGGGATCCGTCTCGGCGCGTTCGACCGCTCGCGAGAAGTTGCTCACGGCCGCCTCCACCTGCCCCAATCGCAGCTCGACGAGCGCGAGGTTATTGTAGACCTCCGCAAGCGGCCACGCGCGAGCCAGCGCTCGATAGATCTCCAGCGCGCGATCCCACTCTTGCTGCTGGATGGCGCAAACGCCCAGGTAAAACTGCGCTTCTCGATGCGCCGGAGATTCATGGCTCAGGCGACGAAGATAAGACACTGCCTCAGCACACTGCTTCTGCTGGGCATACGTTCGCCCAAGCTCCAGAAGCAATGGGGCATAGACCTTCCCCTTGGCCGCTTGCTCCGCACGCCGAAGAAATTGAAGCGCGATTTGAGGATCCGCCGCCATTCGCGCTTTCGCAAAAAGCTCCAACACGCTCACCGGCAGCGTTGCGGCGCGCTGCTTCATGTCTTGACGCGCAGCCGCCGAGAGGCGATCGCCGAGCACTTCGCCCACGAGCGCTCCCAAAAGCGAAGGCAAGTCTTGAAGCGGAGCGCCCAACGTCAATTCATTCGTCAGCATTCGAGCTTCTGACACCCGGATCACGCGCGCCGTGAGGGTGAGGCGTTCTTGTCCCTTGGCCCCGCTCACCTGATATGTCCCCATCACGAGTCGCTCAGCGCCGAGCTGCTCAGCGACGAGGAGCGCCGAGGCGCGCGTCAGGACTAAGCCCTCGGGCAAGCGAAGCTGCTCATACGCGGCTCGCCGATCATCGGGTGAGACGACCGACTCTCCCACCTGCGCCAGCAGATCGGAGAGAAAAAGCGAACAGGCTTCTCCCACCCAGTGATAATCGGCCTCGCGGGTCTTGTTCTCGAAGGGTAAGACGAGAATCGGCGCTCTCTCCTGCGCCCGAATGATGGCCCCGAATACGAAGAGCGCGGCAGCTATGGCAACGCCCCGCGCTGTGCTCTTCGCTCTCGCTCTTTCGGCCATAGATGATAAATGGTGAGCCGTGCAGGAATCGAACCTGCGACCCTCGGGTTAAAAGCCCGATGCTCTACCGACTGAGCTAACGGCCCACTTCACGATCGAGGTGTGTAAGGATAGCACGTTTCATTCCCCTCCGTCCAGAAGCGAAGAACGTCCATCGGTTCGAAATAGGTGCTCATCGCGGCATCGCCGCGCGTAGTCTGGAAGCCGTCGCGGGTGCATCGTTGACAGATAAATGGCGGGGCTTTAGCATTGAGTGTTTTTCGGCGCGTTGTCCGGCAAGCAGAAGGTCACCGCCGAGCTAATTCAAGCCGAGGAAAGGGGGGATTATGGCCAAGCGTATCGTTCATGGGGAGCATTCCCGTCAAGCTCTCCTGCGGGGGATCAACAAATTGGCCGATGCCGTGAGGATCACCCTCGGGCCACGAGGTCGGAACGTCATCTTGGAGAAGCGATATGGCTCGCCGACGATCACCAAAGACGGCGTGACCGTCGCCAAGGAGATTGAGCTGAGCGATGCTTTGGAGAACGTGGGCGCGCAGATGGTCCGAGAGGTCGCAGCGAAGACGTCGGAGGTCGCTGGCGATGGGACGACGACGGCGACGATCCTGGCGCAAGCGATCTTTCGCGAAGGCGTGAAGAACGTCGCCGCGGGCGCCAATCCGATGGCCTTGAAGCGCGGGATTGAACAAGCCGTCGCGCGCGCGGTCGAGGAGATTCGCCGTTTAGCTCGTCCCGTCAAAGGCGACGCCATCGCGGCTGTCGGAACGATCTCGGCCAACGGGGATGCGACCATCGGCCACCTCATCGCTGAAGCCATGGAACGCGTGGGCAAAGACGGCGTCATCACTGTCGAAGAATCCCGCACGATTGAGACGACGCTCGAGGTTGTCGAAGGCTTACAATTCGATCGCGGGTTCCTCTCCCCTTATTTCATCACGGATCCCGAGCGCATGGAATGCGTCCTCACGGACGCCGCCATTCTCATTCACGAGAAGCGCATCAGCTCGGTGAAGGATTTGCTCCCGCTACTGGAACAGATCGCACGGGCGGGACGGCCGCTGCTCATCATCGCCGAGGACGTGGAAGCGGAGGCGCTAGCGACGCTGGTCGTCAACCGCTTGCGAGGTACGCTGCAGGTCTGCGCCGTGCGGGCTCCGGGATTTGGCGAGCGACGTCGAGCGATGCTCGAAGACATCGCCATCCTGACCGGGGGACGCCTCATCGCGGAGGAGTTGGGGATTCGCTTGGAGAACGTGACGCTCAAAGAGCTTGGCCGCGCCAAGCGCGTGATCGTGGACAAAGACACGACGACGATCGTCGAGGGGCTTGGGAAGAAGAGCGATCTCGAGGCGCGCATCCGACAACTGCGCGCGCAGATCGAGGAGACGACGTCCGACTACGATCGCGAGAAGTTACAGGAGCGCTTGGCCAAGCTCGCGGGTGGCGTGGCCATCATCAAAGTGGGGGCAGCGACCGAGACCGAGTTGAAGGAGAAGAAGGCGCGCGTCGAAGATGCCTTGCACGCGACGCGCGCCGCTCTCGAAGAGGGGATCGTGCCCGGCGGAGGCGTCGCCTTCATCCGCGCCCTTAAGGCCCTGGAGACGCTTCGCCTCGAAGATCCGGATGAACAGACGGGGGTCACCATCGTCAAGCGTGCGCTCGAAGAGCCGCTGCGCCAAATCGCCGCTAACGCCGGCCTAGAGGGGGCCGTCGTCGTCGAGCGAGTGAAGGCCGAACGCAATGAGCACTTCGGCTTCAACGCGGAGACAGAGCAATTCGAGGACCTCGTCAAAGCCGGCATCATCGATCCGGCCAAAGTCAGCCGCGTCGCCCTCCAAAATGCTTCGTCCATCGCGTCGCTGCTCATCACGACGGAGACGCTCGTGACGGAGATCAAGGAGGAGGCGGAAGAATCGCCCGCGCCCTCGATGGAATTCTGAGCCGCTGTGCGCGGAGCAGGGATCTGACGGATGTCGGGGCTTATCGGTGAAAGAGCCGCTCGATCTCTCGAAGCGTGAACCTCACCACGACCGGTCGCCCGTGGGGACAGCTCGTGGGGAAGGACGCACGAAACAGTTCATCTACGAGCCAGCGCATCATCGTCTCAGTCAGGGGAGTATGGATTTTCACGGCCGCGCGACAGGCGAGGCTCGCCGCCAGACGGTCGCGCAAACGCTCGGGCGGGGAGCGCCGTTCTTGATCGGCGATCTCCAGAAGTTCCAGGACGAGAGAGCGGGCTTCCGAGACGGGAACATCTGCCGGAAGCGCCGTGAGCGCGAGGGCGCGACCCGAGAATTCCTCAACTTCAATTCCCAGCCGCATCAGCTCCTCGCGCGCGCTCTCGAAGACGGCTTGCTGTGCGGGCGTCAGCTCGATGATTTCCGGCACAAGCAGGGGCTGCGCGGGCAATGCCTCGCGAGCGAGGCGTTCTCGAAAGCGCTCGAAGAGAATGCGCTCGTGCGCGGCATGCTGATCAATGAGCAGCAACTCCCGATCCGTCGCCGCGATGATGAAGCTCTGACGGAATTGGCCAATAAGGTGGACGTGCCCAACTGCCGTCTCCTCCTCGATCGTCTCCAGCGATGGACGCGCCAGGCACTGCGGACTGATCGACGGGCGTTCCCTCGCTGCGCTCGATCGCAGAGCGTCTTCGGAGGAAACGGTCGTCGGCCGCGCTTCGGATGCCCCCGTCGGTGAGAAGGTCAGGCCGAGCGAAGATTGACGTGGCGCCGGAGGGACGAGCGGCGCTTGAAGACGAAACGCCTCCCGCGAGAGCGCGCGCTCGGTACCGGTCCGAGCGACAGGCTCTGTCGCCGTTCGTCTCACTTCCACGATTGGCCGCGCCTGCTGCAGGGCTCGACGTACGGCTTCGATGACCGTCGCTTGCACGTGAGCTGGGCGTCGGAAGCGCACCTCGATCTTCGCCGGATGCACGTTCACGTCCACCTCCGACGGCGGTAGCTCAATGAATAGAATCGCCGCCGGATGCGTCCCTGTGGGAAGGAGCGTTCGATAGCTCTCGCCGAGCGCTTGCGTCAACAGGCGATCCCGCACATAGCGGCCATTGACGAAAAAATATTGCGCCTCGCGGGTCGTCCGCCCCCAATTCGGCTTGGAAGCGAATCCATAGACCCGCACTCCCTCACTCGCATGTTCCAGCTCAACCACGCTCGCGAGGAACTCGGCGCCGAAGACCTGATAGGCGCGCTCCCGCAGCGTCTCCACGGCCGCGACGTCAAGCAGCGTCCGTCCCCCGTGTTGCACGCGAAAGGCTACGTGCGGGTAGCAGAGGGCATAATGCGTCACCAGATTCGTGACGTGGAACAACTCGGTCGCGTCGCTTTTGAGGAACTTGCGGCGCGCTGGGACATTGTAGAAGAGATCGCGGACGTGCACATCGGTTCCTCCGGCCCACGCGCACTCGCGCACATCCTTGATCTTCCCTCCTTCGATCTCGATCTCCGTCCCCACCAGATCCGTCGCCGTCTTCGTCCGCAAAAGGACGCGCGAGACAGCGGCAATCGCAGGCAAGGCTTCGCCTCGAAATCCAAGGGTCGCGATGCGCTCCAGATCCTCGACCGATGCGATCTTGCTCGTGGCATGTCGCTCGAAGGCCAGCAGCGCATCATCGCGCGTCATCCCTTCGCCATCATCGGTGACGCGCACGAGCTTCTTTCCCCCGAGCTCCACCTCGATACAAATCCGCCGACTCCCGGCATCGAGCGCGTTCTCGACCAGCTCCTTCGCGACCGACGCCGGACGCTCGACGACTTCGCCCGCCGCGATCTTACTCGCCAGAAGGTCTGGGAGAATCCGGATCTTCCCCATGGGGTGCCTCGCTCATTCGCTTCGGTTTGAGGACGAGGCCCAATTCGTCCAGTTGCTCCGGAGAGACTTCGCTCGGACATTCGAGCATGAGATCCGTCGCGCTCGCCGTCTTCGGGAACGCGATCACCTCTCGAATGGACGTCTCCCCCGCAAGCAACATGACCAATCGGTCGAAGCCCAGCGCGATGCCGCCATGCGGCGGCGCGCCGTATTCGAACGCGTCGAGCAAAAAGCCGAATTTGCGCCGCGCTTCTTCCTCATCGAGCCCGATCACGCGAAAGACGCGCTGCTGGATGTCTCGCCGATGAATACGAATAGATCCCCCTCCGATCTCCACACCATTTAGGACGAGGTCGTACGCTTTGGCGCGCACGGAGGCGGGATCCGTCTCCAACCGATCTATGTCCTCGTCACGGGGAGACGTGAAGGGATGATGTACGGCGCTCCACCGATGCTCGTTCGGATCCCACTCGAACATGGGGAAATCGGTGATCCACACGAATCGAAATTCCGTCTCGTCGGCCCAACCTTCGCGCCGCGCGATCTCCAGGCGCAGAAGCCCTAACGCTTCGTTCACCACAGCGCGCGGTCCGGCAGCGATGAGCACGAGATCTCCTCGATCGGCTCCCGTCGCGCGCACGAGCGCTTCCACTTTCGCCGATCCGAGGGCTTTCACAAGCGCCGATGTCGCCTCGCCGTCTCCCAGCTTAATCCACGTCAGTCCCGGGAGCCCTGCGCGCCGAGCGATCTCAGCCAACTCGTCCAACTGCTTCCGCGAATATTTAACTCCCCCTGCCACGGCGATTCCCTTGATGACCCCGCCATCATCGAGCGTTCGCCGATAGGGGGCGAATTCAACGTCATGCAGCCACGGCGTGAGGTCCACAAGCTCCATGCCGAAGCGCAGGTCCGGCTTCTCCGTCCCATAGCGTTCGATCGCTTCCGCAAAGGAGAGGCGTGGAAATGGTCGGACAATCTCTCGCCCCACGAGCCGGCACAATTCCTCCATGAGCGGCTCGATCAAGGCGAAAATCGCCTCGGGCGTGGCGAAGGACATCTCCACGTCAATCTGCGTGAACTCCGGCTGCCGATCCGCACGCAGATCCTCATCGCGAAAGCAACGCACGATCTGAAAGTACCGATCGAAGCCCGCCACCATGAGGAGTTGCTTGAAGAGCTGAGGGGATTGGGGCAAGGCGTAGAATTTCCCAGGATGCAATCGGCTCGGGACAATGAAGTCGCGCGCTCCTTCCGGGGTGGACTTGATGAGCATCGGCGTCTCGATCTCCAAGAAGCCCTGCCGATCGAAATACTGGCGCGCGATCAAGGCCGCGCGATGCCGAAGGATGAGGTTGCGCTGCATGCGAGATCGGCGCAGATCGAGATAGCGATAGCGCAAGCGCACATCTTCCGAAGGCGGACTTCCGCGCTCGTCCTCAATGGGGAACGGTGGCGTTTTCGAGGGATTGAGGATGATCACGCGCTCGGCCACGACCTCGATCTCCCCAGTCGCGATCTTCGGATTGACCGTCTCCGGGGCTCGGCGCACGACGATCCCACTGACGGCGATGACGTACTCGTTGCGAACGAGTTTGGCCACGGCATGCGCGTCAGGAGCCCGTTGTTCGTCGCACACGATCTGCGTGATTCCGTATCGGTCGCGAAGATCAAGAAACGTCAGTGGACCAAGATCGCGCCGCCGATGCACCCATCCCATGAGAAGGACGCGTTGCCCAGCTTGCTCCGGACGCAGTTCTCCACAAGTATGCGTCCGAACCAACGTCTCCCAATGCTCTTCCCCACTGGTTGTCTCCCTCAATCCTTCCGATTGCGCCGCATCCATACTGTTCTCCCAACAGGAGGAACACTCCCCGATCCGGTTTCAGCGGCATGCGCTCGCGGAGGACTTCCGCGAGGTCGAGAGCTTCTGCACAAGGGCTTCTTCCGAAAGCGCCTCTTGTTCGCCCGTCTGCAGATCGCGAAGCGTATAACGTCCGGCCGCCAATTCATCCTCGCCGATCAAGAGCGCATAGCGCGCTTTCACTCGATCGGCCTGCGCCATCAGTCGTCGGAGCTTCCGCTCCTCGAAATCGTAGATCACGACTAAGCCAGCGCGCCGCAGCCGTCGAGCCACGCGGAACGCTTCTTGACGCGCCGCCTCCCCGAGATAGGCGATATACAGATCCGGCGCGTCGTCGGCGACCGCCGCCTTCTCGGGCAGGGCCAAGAGCAATCGCTCTACCCCTAAAGCGAACCCGATCCCTTTGGCTGGCGGCCCACCAAGCAGCTCTGAGAGTCCATCATATCGTCCGCCGCCCGCGACGGCATTCTGCGCGCCTAACCGCGCACTGGTGATCTCAAAGGCCGTGCGGGTGTAATAGTCGAGCCCGCGCACAAGCCGCGACGCGATCTGATACGCAATCCCCCGCGCCTCCAGATGCCGACGTAGAGCTTCAAAATGCGCCGCACACTCAGCGCAAAGATGATCGAGCAACGCCGGCGCTCGCTCGATGAACGACTGATCCTCCTCCACCTTGCAATCGAGGATGCGCAGAGGATTCGTCTCATACCGCCGTTGACAATTCTCGCACATGCGAGCGATCGCTCCCGCGAGCGCCTCCTTCAAGTGCCGCACATACGCCGGACGACATCGTGAACACCCGACCGAATTGATGAAGAGCGCGCGTTCGACGATGCCAAGGCGATCCAGATATTCTTCCACCATCTCGATCAACTCGGCATCAATAGCCGGATCATCGGTTTGCCCAATCGCCTCCGCTCCGATTTGATGGAATTGTCGAAAGCGCCCTTTTTGCGGTCGCTCATAGCGAAAGTGCGGCCCGAGATAAAAGAGCTTCACCAAGCTCCCCCACGTCCACATCTTATGCTGGATGTAGGCACGGACGACCGAGGCCGTACTCTCCGGCCGCAAGCTCAAACTCTCTCCACTCCGATCCGTGAAGGTGTACATCTCCTTGGCGACGATGTCCGTCTCCTCGCCAACGCTACGGGCGAAGAGCTCCGTCCGCTCGAAGATCGGCGTGCGAATCTCGCGATATCCGTAGCAGCGGAAGACGGCGCGCGCCGTCTCCTCCAGAAGGCGCCAGCGGGGGATCTCGCTCGGAAGGACGTCGAAGGTTCCGCGAACCGTTTGAATCACCCCGTGCCTCTCACCCGTCCGGCGAGATATTGTTCCTTCAACTCCCGATAGCTCCGCCATCCTCCCTCGATCCGACGCAATTCCTCTTCGGTCAGCTCGCGCACAATTCGCGCCGGAACTCCCGCCACGAGAGATCCCGGCGGCACTTGCGTCCCCTCGCGAACGACCGATCCGGCCGCGATGAGCGATCGCTCTCCGACGACAACGCCGTCTAAGAGGATCGCTCCCATCCCGATTAAGCACTCATCGCCGATCGTGCACCCATGAACGATCGCCCGATGCCCAATCGTGACGCGATCGCCGATGAGTACCGGGAACCGTCCACCCGTCACATGCACCACCACCCCGTCTTGAATGTTCGTGTCCCGCCCAATGCGGATGCGATGGACATCGCCGCGCACCACCGCATGGAACCAAATCGAAGAGTGTTCTCCGATCTCCACGTCCCCGACGACGATCGCCGTCTCTTCCACAAAAGCTGTCTCGGCGATCTGAGGCCAAACGCCACGAAATGGCAGGATCATCGTTCGCCCTTCATGCCGTACGAGTTACTCGGAACTTGTAAAGCTACCACACGATCTCTCTCCCTCGCAAGAAAGGGCGCGGAGCGGTTCGGCAACAAATGCGCCGCGTTTGCATCGGACGTCTCGTCCCAAGAGGCCCTCATCGTCCGAAGGTGAACACGATGCCCACTGAGAGCCGCGCATTATTCTGCGTCTCGCCACCAAAGCGAGTGAGGAGATAATCGCCCTGTAGCAATCGGAGCGCGAAGCGCTCGCCAATGGGGACATCGAACCCGCCTCCAAAGATCATCCCGAACGCCGAGAGCGAGCCACCATCTCCGAGTCGCGCGCCACCGAACAAAAAATGAGTGAAGGCCGTGATCGTGTTCCGCATGGAGAAGCGAGGACCGACGGTGTAAGAGTAAATCGAGAGCCCCGACCGATAGTGGCCGCTCACATCGGCAGCGATCCCGAACCACGAATTCACATTCCCGGCGATCGAAAAATTCCACCCGTGAGAGTTGACCGCTTCCGCCAACCGCGCATACGAGTAGCCCGTGAAGATCTCGACTCGCGGAGCTTCCTGCGCGAATCCCGACTTCGCTGCGCAAAGTATGAGCCCGACAAGAGCGATCTTCACCGTCTTTCGCATATCGCCTCCTTTCCCTCGCACTTTCTCAGAGCTTCTCGCGCTCTCGCGCGCTTCACACGCCGTCGCTCTATTTGCACAGAAGCCCTCTCGAAAAAAGAGCGAAAGCCCCGGATGCCTGGTTCCCCTCATTCCACAGGGCTTCCCACGAGGGAGAACGTTGGCTCCTGCTCCTCGGCTTCACTGTACCGCGCGGGTGTCAGCAAGGGGCGACGCGTGTAGAAGCTCAAGACGTTCTCTCCTTGTCGCACCTGCCGCACGCGTTCCAACTCCCCATAGCGAGGTTCCAAGGCACGCTTGGCATGATGCATGACAATGAGCACTCCTTCTGGCGCCAACACCCACGGCTTGCGCGCGAGGCATTCGAGCACGGGGTCATAGAGCATCGAGGCATACGGGGGGTCGAAGAAGATTATGTCGAAGGTCTCCCCATGTGCGCCGAATTGCTCCAGAGCGCGGACGGCATCCTGCTGAAGGACCACGATGCCATCGCCGATGCCGCAGGCGCTAAGATTTCGCCGGAGTACGGCGATGACTGCGGGAGAGCGCTCGACGAACGTGACCTGTCGTGCCCCACGACTGAGTGCCTCAATCCCTACTGATCCCGTCCCCGCACAGAGATCGAGGAAACGCGCACCCGTAAGTCGTGGTCGCAGGATATTGAAAAGGGATTCCCTCAATCGGTCGGGAGTCGGCCGGACTTCCCTCCCCGAAAGGCTCTTCAGGCGTCGCCCCTTGTACAGGCCTGCGATCACGCGCACGGAGTTATATTATCGCCGACCAGGCCACGAGGCAACGCTCCTCACTAGGCCACCTTTACTATGCGATATGCTTGAGCAGGCTTTTCTCAAGGAACCGAGGGCCTCTTTATGGAGACGAGAACACTATTCAGCAGCAGGGCCAATAAGAGAACCGAGAGAAAGGCTAAAGGTGTAAGGTGGCCTTCCTTCCCCCCAAGACATGGAGGGATGAAAAATCCCCTGTGGCTCGCCAAACGACGTCACAGGGGATCCCACCTAAATCGCGGGGAACGTGTTAGCTTCCCCCACCTCCGCCAAGCAGCAGGAACAGAAGTAGGAAAAGGAACACAAACGCCATGACTAATATGAGCGTCATCGTATCCATACTATCCCTCCTTGATCATCCTTAGATCTTTGTCAAACCAGCAACAGGAACAGGAACAGGAACAGAACCGCAAACGCCATGACCAGTACGAGCACAGTCGGATCAAGTTGTCCTCTCTCGCGCACGTCACACCTCCTTATGTGATCAACATTCAACATCGGTTCGAGAGTATACAGGTAGTCCTTGACATTGTCAAGGGAAAAATTCCTTCATTTCCTTCATTCTCGAGGACTGTGGCCAAGGCTACCGCGGCTCACAAACGTTTGCCTCGGTCTTGGACATCTTCCCAGAAGTAGCTATAATGCCGCATGATGAAAAAAGCGCTTCTCGGGTGGACGCGAGAGGAGCTGAAGCAGGTGCTCCGAGCGCACGATCCGAAGCCATATCGCGCGCATCAACTCTTTGAGGCGCTCCACCGGCGGCGGATCGCAGACCTGCGGGCGGCAACCGATCTTCCGCTCTCCCTGCGGGAGAGTCTCGCGGCGGAATATGTCATTACGGATGTGGAGATCATCGATGTCTTCCAGGGGGGTGATGGGACGCGGCGCTACCTGTTGCGGCTAAGGGATGGCGTACGTATCGAATCGGTATGGCTCCCTGAGCCGTACGCTGACACGATCTGCCTCTCCACGCAAGCAGGCTGTCCCCTAGCCTGCCAGTTTTGCATGACGGCTCGCCTGGGATTGCAGCGGAACCTTGACGCTGGGGAGATCCTCGCCCAGGTCTGGCTCGTTCTCAACGACATTTATGGCCCTGAGGCGAAGCCGGAGCGAGGTGTCAATCTCGTCCTCATGGGGATGGGCGAACCCCTTTTGAATTACGAGAACGTGATGAAGGCGATTCGCCTCTTTTGCGATCCGAGAGGGATGGGCATTTCTCAGCGACGGATCACGCTCTCGACGGCTGGCGTCGCTCCTCGAATTCGTCAGCTCGCTGAGGAACCCATTCGGCCAGAGCTAGCGATCTCGCTTACGGCGACGACGAACGCGCTGCGGGATCAGCTCATGCCGATCAATCGGCGATGGCCGCTCGAGGAGCTTCTGGCTGTTTGTCGCGAGTATCCGCTTCGAAGGAATGAGTGGATCTCCTTCGAGTACGTGATGCTCGACGGGATCAACGATGGCGAAGAGGATGCGCGACGGCTCGTCCGGCTGCTGCGCGGGATTCGCGCGAAGGTGAATCTGATTCCGCACAATCCCGCTCCAGAGTTACCGTTCACCGCCTCGCCAGAGTCGCGCATTTTGCGTTTCCAACAGATCCTGCGTGCGGCGGGCATTCCGACATTCATTCGCCAACCGCGAGGTCGAGAGATCGCTGCTGCGTGCGGGCAACTTGCTGCCCGCCAGCAGGAGGACTTGGCACGGCTTCCGACTCTCTCGCAGCCGTTCCGTCCCATCCCGCAGGGTGACGACCGGCAGTTCCTGCAACAGCGGTAAGCTCGGGGGGCGAGTGCTCCGCCCCACCTCGCATGGATGACGCCCCCTTCAAAGGACTCCCCTAGGGTCGCGCTCGCGCAGCCTCAAGATGAGCTTTCCAAGGAGCCCCCCGAAATCTCCATTGGAGAGGATGACGACGACGTCGCCAGACAGGAGCATCTCATCCAGGGCATTTACGATCTCTTCCACCGAGGAGAAGGCATAAGCCGGACGCCCACGCTCTCGCAACGCGCGCGCAAGCTCTGATGGGGAAAGGCGCGCAGCCTCCGGGACAACTTCAGGTCGAAACACGGGGCCGATGATGGCGACATCTGCCACAAAAAGCGCTTCTTCGAAAGCCGGCTGCATGATGCGCAGGCGCGACGTTCGCGATCTCGGTTCGAAAACGGCAATGAGCCGCCGATCGGGATATCGCTGCCGCAGCGCCTGCAGGGTGACGCGCACGGCCGTCGGATGATGGGCGAAATCATCAATGAGCGTAATTCCCGCGATCTCCGCCTTAATCTCCATCCGGCGCCGGACGCTGCGAAAACTTGCCAGCGCGCTCGCGATCGCCTCTTGCTGGAGGCCGAGCGCCGTAGCAGCCGCAATCACGGCCAGACAATTCCGCACATTGAATTCGCCGACCAATGGGGTGAAGAACTCCCCGACGAAAGCCTCACGATGCCATACCTGGAACGTCGTCCCTCGTTCACTCATGCGAATTCTTTCGGCACGCCACTCAACCTCCGCGGTGAGGCCGAAGGAATGCACGGGGCACCATGCTCCAGCGACCACGTCGCGCACGACTGGCGAATCGAAATCGGCGATCACGCGCCCGCGCTGGGGGATGATATTGATCAAGCGCCGAAAGGCCGTCTTCACAGCGTCCAAGTCGGGATAAATGTCGGCGTGATCGAATTCGATGGCGTTCAAGATCACCGTGTCTGGCAAGTAATGCATGAACTTCGGCCCTTTATCGAAGAACGCGCTGTCATATTCGTCCCCCTCGACGACGAAGTACGCGCTCTCGTTCCATCGAAAATTCGTTCCAAAGTTCTCCGCGATCCCTCCGATCAGGAAACTCGGGCATTGCCCTCCTTGCTCGAGCGTCCATGCCATAAGTGAGGTCGTCGTCGTCTTACCATGCGTCCCCGCGATCACGACCGAATGCCGACCTCGGATGAACTCCTCCTTGAGGACCTCGGGCAGAGAGACATAATGCAATTTCGCATCGAGCGCATATTCGATCTCCGGATTTCCCCGCGAGAGGGCGTTCCCGATGACGACGCGATCCGGATGGGGCCGCAAGTTCTCTGGCCGATATCCTCGAGCGACCGAGATGCCCAAACGCTCGAGCAGTTCAGACATTGGGGGATAGACGTCGTGATCCGATCCCGTGACTCGATAACCTTTGGCCAGCAGGAGCCCGGCTAATCCGGCCATCGCCGTTCCGCCAATCCCAACGAGGTGATAATGTCGTCCCGACATAGGGCCCCAATGCTAATGGGCATCTCTCGATCCGTCAATTCGTATTCCCCGAACGTCCGTCTTCAACGCAGAGCGCCGCGGATAACGCGCGAAGCTTCCGCGTGCTCACGCCTCGCAAGATCAGCAACTCCTCCAGGCGACGGAATGGACCGTGCCGCTCGCGATAGCGGATGATCTCCTGAGCGAGGACAGGCCCAATACCGGGAACGGCCTCCAACTCTTTCTGCGTCGCTCGATTCACGTTCACCTTTCCCGGCGCGCACTGGCTTTCGATTAATGCCGAGCGCTGCGAGATCGCACGCTCTTCCCTCCAAGATCGAAAGCGCGATATGGCGAGCGCTAGAGCGAGCAGCAGGACGAGCGCGCTCCCCATCTTGAGCCCTCCCTCCACAAGCTCTCGCCATGAGCCCTCATCGAGGGATGTCTGGATTCCCGACATGCGCGCTCGAAGCTTCGCGGCCATGACGTTCCACGCATTCGCGATAGAGCGCCTCATATTCGCTCACCATCTCCTCGAAAGGCTTGATCGAATGGGAGGCATACCGGAGATCCGGCCATGCTTCGGATCGCGCGACGATCTTTCGAAGCGCGGCTGCCAAATCATGCGCATCTCCACGCTCGAAGAACCACCCGTTTCGTCCCGGTTCGATCATCCGCCCCATCTGTCCCACGCGTGCGCCGAGGACTGGGCGTCCGGCCGCGAGCGCCTCCAAGAGCACAAGCGGTCCCGTCTCCGGCCATCGCGAGGGGATGACGAGCACGTCTATTTGCGCGAGAACTTCACCCAACCGTTCCGGCGGAAACTCTCCGTGAAAGCGAATGCGCGGATCTCCATCCGCCAACTGCAAGACGCGATCGCGAAACGCCGCGTCCTCGAATCCACCGAAAAGCTCCAACGTCGCGCGCCCCCCCAGGTCGGCGAGACGAAAAGCGCGAACGAGCACATCAACGCCTTTGGTTCGCGTCATCCGCCCGATGTATCCGAAACGCCATCTCTCCTTCCGGGCCGACGCGGGCATGGCCCCAACGACCGGGACGATAGTTTGCTCGATCAAACGGAGACGATCTTGCGGGAATCCGATGGCGCGGAAGAGATCGAAGGAGAATGAACTCACGGCGACAAGCGCGTCCGCATGGCGAACGAGCGTTCGAAACCATTCGGGTCGCGCGCGCAGCGCTTCCACAGCATGCGTCCAGAGCGGCGGAAGGACACGGTGTCCCACTGCACTTCGCGCGATTCGAACCAGCCCCCGCGCCAGCGGTCGCGGCCAGAATCGGTTCTCGCCGAAGAGCCGACGATATGTCCGACTCTCGAAAATCAGACAGGCCACGCATTCGGAGGTCGGCACGCGCCAATCCCCCGCGCAAAGCCGGTCGTCCCAGGTCAGGAGCGTTGTCTTCCAACAGATGGGCCAATAGTCTGGAAGCGTCCATACGAGCGGTAATCCCGCTCGATGAGCGCTCTCGATGACGGAAGCTGAGAGGAACAATCCATGCAGCACGTGCACGAGATCGGGACGCTCTTCGCGCCACAATTGCGCGACGGCCTCGCCGATCGCTTCATCTCGATATGTGGCCCGAATCGGCGCTGTCTTTTTCTCCCCCTCCCCGGCGATGCGCCAAATGGGGATCTCCCCATATGTCTCGCGAAGGAAACGAAGCGGCCCTTCGAATCCAAGCGAGCGCGCTGCGCAGAGGAGGAGCACCCCGTGCCCACGCTCACGCAACGCGCGAGCCAGATGAGCGGTCAACGTTTCAACTCCCCCGATGCCCTCGGGGAAAAACCGATGAACGACGAGGGCGATCTTCATCCGCACGTCCGCAATGGTAGCATGCGCGCGCGATGGTCTCCCAGCTCCCCGAGCTCTCGGGGACCGTCTTTGACAAAGACTCGCGCGCCCACTAAACTGAGCATTTTTCGCGCGGGCGCGCTTTCGAGAAAGGGGAGAACGATGCGATCGCTCGTCGTTATTTGCGACCGCCAGGCAGCAGCCGAGGCTACGTTTCACGTAGAGTCCGCACTCTGCGTCGTTTGGTGGCCTCCCGAGTTCACGTTTACTTCGGATGGCTTCTCGCGAGCGATCTTCGAGCGTCTCTGGCAGAAGGCAATCAAGCGAAGGTCGTAGGGTGAGAGCGCGTATGTCGAGAGAAGGAAGGCGTGCGCTCCTGGTCATCGGATTGGGCCACTTCGTCAGTGATCTTCATACGAGCACGCTGTATCCGCTACTGCCGCTGATTGCGCGACGACTGAATCTGAGCGAGGCGGAGGTCTTCTGGCTTGCGCCATTGTTAAACCTCACGTCCTCGCTCCTGCAGCCCGTGTACGGATTCCTCGCCGACCGATACACGCGTCGCGCATTCGCCATCATTGGGCCGGCCATCGCGGGATCGTTCATCTCCCTGATCGGTGCAGCTCCTTCGTATGGATGGCTCGTGCTTTTCCTCATCCTGGGCGGGATGGGCAATGGTGCCTTCCATCCACAGGGGGCGGCGTTGGTCGCTCGCGCCAACGCACATCGGCGCCGCCTCGCCCTCTCGATATTTTCCTCCTCAGGGACGCTGGGGTTCGCTCTTGGCCCTGCGATCATCACGACGGTCGTAGCGGCGACGGACGTCACGCACACGTATCTCCTGATGCCGCTCGGATGGATGGTCGCCTTGCTCATCTACTGCTACGGACCACGAGAAGACTCGCACGTGGCTCCCTCAAATGGACACGAGATGCTTCGGCATCTCACGGCGAGATTGCGAGGGGTGTGGCGCCCGATGCTTTTCCTCTATCTGATCACCGTCTCGCGGTCGGCGACATATGTGATGACCAACAGCTACATCCCCTTCATTCTGACGCAGCGAGGGTATGGTCTGCGCGAGACGGGAGGGCTACTGACGGCATATTTGCTGGCCGGCGCGTGCGGGAGCTTCTTCGGAGGTGCCTTCGCCGAACGCTTCGGCGGCCGATGGCTCACCTTGGGCACTGGGATACTCGTTCCCCTCCTCCTGGCGACGGCTGCCCTGACGACGGGCCCCATGAGCGCGATCGCTCTCGTCGCCGGAGGCTTCGTCCTCATGTCCGTCTTCCCCGTGAATGTCGCGACGGCTCAAGAGCTGGCTTCCGGAGAGACCTCAACCGTCTCCGCGCTGATGATGGGCTTTGCGTGGGGTGTCGGCTCGATGGCTCCGGCGCTCTGTGAGCCGTTCACGCGCACGCTGGGATTCGAAGGCGTTCTCGCCACGATGGCGGTGTTCCCCCTGATGACGGCTTTCCTCGCTCTGTGGGTTCCCGAGGCGCGCGCGCCCGAGCTTCAGCTCCGCGTAGTGCGGCCACATCCAGCCAAGTGAAGCTCACATCCAGTACGCACGATCGAGGCTGCGATACTGAATGGCTTCCGAGACGTGATGCGATCGAATCCGTTCGCTCTCTTCGAGATCGGCGATCGTACGGCTCACCTTCAGAATGCGATCATAGGCGCGCGCCGAAAGCCCCAGGCGCGAGACGGCATGCTCCAAGAGGCGCTGCGCCGATTCCTCCAAACGACAGTACTTGCGAATCAGCCGAGGCGTCATCTGGGCGTTACAATAAATGCCGTCGGCCACATACCGGCGCAACTGAAGGGAGCGCGCGCGCACGACGCGCTCCCGGATTGCTAGAGAGTGCTCGCTCGGGGCATCCTCGGTGAGTTCCCGGAATCTCACCGCCGGGACCTCGACGTGAATGTCTATGCGATCCAATAATGGCCCGGAGATCTTCGAGACGTAGCGCTGGATCATCGCCGGGGTGCATGTACATTCGCGAACGCGCGACCCCCAATACCCGCACGGGCATGGGTTCATCGCGGCCACGAGCATGAACCGCGCGGGGAACGTCAGCGACATCGCCGCGCGCGAGATCGTCACCCGCCCGTCTTCGAGCGGCTGACGCAGTACCTCGAGCACATTTCGATCAAATTCGGGCAATTCGTCCAAGAAGAGGACGCCATTATGGGCGAGACTGACTTCGCCCGGACGTGGGATGACCCCGCCCCCGATCAACCCGGCATCACTGATCGTGTGATGTGGCGCGCGAAACGGACGCGTCACCACCAAACCGCGCTCTTCGGTCAATCCCGAGACGCTGTGAATCTTGGTGACCTCAATGGCCTCTTCGAAGGTGAGCGGAGGCAAGATGGTCGGGATGCGTTTGGCGAGCATCGTCTTGCCGCTGCCGGGCGGACCGATCATCAGGATGTTATGCCCCCCAGCACAAGCGACCTCGATGGCGCGCTTCGCCGCCAATTGTCCCTTCACCTCGCTGAAATCAACGGCATAGCGATTGATGTCGGTCGAGAACTCCTCGAGAGAGAGGCGCAGAGGAGTTGCCGATCGCTGTCCGATGAGGATCTGCACGACTTCGGGAAGCGCTCCCACGGGGAAGACGTCAACTCCCTCCACGACGGCTGCTTCGCGCGCGTTCTCCTGCGGCAGGAATATCCTTCGGATCCCCCACGCTCTCGCCGCTACGGCAATCGGCAGGGCGCCGCGAATGGGTCGGACTCGACCGTCCAAGGAAAGCTCTCCGACGAAGAGCGCATCCTCCAGGCTCACGCCCTCCAAGTATCCGTTCGCCCCGAGAATGCCCACCGCGATCGGCAGATCGAAGCTCGATCCCTCCTTCTTGATGTCCGCCGGCGCGAGATTCACCGTGACCCGATGGATGGGGAAGAAGAATCCGCAGTTTTGGATCGCCGCGCGAATCCGCTCGCGACTTTCTCGAACGGCGGCATCGGGCAAGCCCACCATGATGAAAGCCGCTCCGGCTTGATCTCCCGCTCGAGGCGAGAGATCCACCTCCACCTCCACAAGATACGCCTCAATACCGAGCGTCGCGGCGCTGAGGACCTTAAAGAGCATAGGGGACTTTTCGTTTCATTCTGGCGTTCAGCCAGTGGGTTAGGCGAAATAAAATCAGAACGGCTCTCGCCAAGCGCCCGAGAGATCGCTCGACGAGAGCCGTCCCGTGTCCTATCACGACGTCTGCGCGGCTGCGCGTGCCACCTGAACGCGAATGGACCTGAGCACGCACTTGCCGCCGGATTCGTCACACCGCGTGGTCACCCGATCACCGGGTTTCAAATCGCCCAGGGTGATCGGTTGACGCGCTTTCGTGACCCGGGCGTCCGGGGCGACCTCCAGCGTCATCTCCTTCCCCGTCCGCTGCTTGATCACAATCTGATTCTTGGCCGTGTCCACAGACACGACCTCGCCCGAATGGGTCCTGAGCGCCGGTCGCGCAGCCGTCTTCGGCGCCGTCGGTGCCTGACCCGCTTGCTGTTGCTGGGCGAAAAGATTCACCAGCGGAATAGCAAGGGAAAAAGCAATCGCCCAAACGATCCACCGCTTCATAGCTCCCTCCCTCCTCGCCTAGTGGTCTGCAGGAACTGGCGATTCCCATTATAGCGCAGCGCGCCGAGACGTCAAGAGCGATTCGCTTGGGGAAAAGGACCGACGTCTACGTGATCCGGATGACCACGTCCCCACGATCCCGAGACCGGAAATCCCGCTTTTGAGGACGCGCCGAGCCTCAACGTCGAGACGACGCCGCTCGCTCCGATTCGACCTGGAGCGAGTTCAGAAATTCCGCGTTCGTCTTCGTCTTCGCCAGGCGTTCCAACATGAGCTGCATGGCTTCGACCGGCGAGAGCGTAGCCAGGACACGGCGCAAGACAATGATGCGATTCAGATCCTGCGGCGGGATTAGCAGCTCCTCCCGCCGGGTCCCCGACCGATGGATGTCAATGGCCGGGAAGACGCGCTTATCCGCCAGCGCGCGGTCGAGATGGATCTCCATGTTGCCCGTCCCCTTGAATTCCTCGAAGATGACCTGATCCATGCGGGATCCGGTGTCAATGAGCGCGGTCGCGATGATCGTCAGGCTCCCGGCATCTTCGAGGTTGCGCGCGGCGCCGAAGAAGCGCTTGGGCTTCTCCATGGCGCTGGCGTCAATTCCGCCGGTCAACGTCCGACCGCTCCGCTCCACGATGGAGTTGTGCGCCCGCGCCAGGCGAGTGATCGAGTCCAGCAGAATGACCACGTCGTTGCCGTACTCGACGAGCCGCTTGGCCTTCTCCAAGACCATCTCCGCCACGCGCGCATGCCGCTCCGCGGGCTGATCGAACGTGGAGGCTACGATCTCGCCGTGTACCTTCCGCTCCCAGTCGGTGACTTCCTCCGGACGCTCATCAATCAAGAGGACGATGAGCTTCACCTCCGGATGATTGCGCGTGATCGAATTGGCAATCGTCTGCAGGAGCACCGTCTTCCCCGTCCGCGGCGGGGCGACGATTAATCCGCGCTGTCCCTTGCCGATCGGCGTCAGCAGATCCATCACCCGCGCCGAGAGATTGTCCGGCGTCGTCTCCAGGTGGAACCGCTCCTCCGGGAACAAGGGGACGAGCGTCTCAAACGGAGGCGTTTCCCGGCGCTTGTCCGGAGGTTCACCATTGATCGTCTCCACACGCACCAGCGCGAAATACCGCTCATCATCGTGCGGGGGACGACAGAGCCCGCACACGACATCGCCAGTGCGCATCTTGAAGCGGCGAATCTGCGATTGCGCGACGTAGATGTCGTCCGGGCTCGGAATGTACCCATTTTCGGGCGACAGCAGAAAGCCATGCCCTTCCGGCAAGACTTCCAGGACGCCCTCGATCAGGATGAGATCGTTTTTCGTCATAGTCGGCTGCGATGAGGCATCGGATCCGGAATGACCTCCCTCCCACATCTCCCCCATAGCCGTCATCCCAGGAAGGACTTGAGCTTGGAACTGATCGCCGGATGTCGAAGCTTCGCCAACGCTCGGGCCTCGATCTGACGGACGCGTTCGCGGGTGACCCCCAAGTGCTTGCCAATCTCCTCAAGCGTATATTCCTCCCCCTGCGGATTCAGGCCGAACCGCATCCGAATAATCGTCTGCTCGCGGGGAGTAAGGACCTGGAGCGATTCCTCCGTCACACGCTTGAGATTGTTCTGAATCGCCAGCTCAATAGGATTATTGGAGCTTTTGTCCGGGATCAAATGGCCGAGCCGGACCTCCTCGTTCTCGAACATGGGCGTCTCCAGTGAGACCGGTCCCTGCGCGGCTTCCATGAGTTGCCGCAGCTTCTCGGTCGTGATCCCCACCTTCCGCGCGATCTCGGCTGGTGTCGGCTCGCGCCCGAGCTTCTCCCCAAGTTCCCGCGTCACCTGTCGGACGCGCTCCAACGTGTCCGTCACATGCACGGGCAACCGAATCGTCCGCGCCTTGTCCGAGATCGCCCGCCGAATCGCCTGCCGAATCCACCACACGGCATAGGTCGAGAACTTATATCCTCGCCGATAGTCGAACTTCTCGACGGCCTTCATCAGGCCGATGTTCCCCTCCTGAATGAGGTCCAGCAATGGCAATCCCAAGTGCGCATACCGCTTAGCGAAGGCGATCACCAGACGAAGATTCGCTTCCGTCAACTCCTTTCGCGCTTGCTCGGACTGCTGTTCGCCCCGTGTGATCTGCTCCAGCGTCCGTGCCGGGTCTTGCAAAGCCACGCCATATTTCTCCTCCAGCTCTCGCACCCGCCGTCGGGCCGCTCGCACGCGCGCGCGCAACTCGCGGTTGTCCTTACGCCGGCTCCGTGCCAGAGCGCTCTCGGCCTGTTGTAGCTCCTCCCGAGCTCGCCGCAACTCCTCATTGGCCTCTCGAATTTTGCCAATCAACCGCTCGCGCACCGAAGGCGTGAGATCCAATTCCCGCATCTTGCGCGCGAGCAAAATCCGCGTCTCCTGAAACTGCCGCAAGAGCCGTCGCCGCCGCGCTCCCTCTTGACGCAACGCGCGCAACCGCTCGGCCTGCGTCTGGCAGCGTCGATAGAGCTTCTTCGCCTCATCCAGGATTTGGAACACGCGCGCCTTCAACTGACGCAACCGCTCTTCGGACGACGCCTCCGCCTCCGTGTCCACAAATTCCTCCAACTCGATCTCCCCCTTGCGAAGCCGATCGCCTAGCGCCAGCAGCTCCATGACGGCGATCGGCGAGCGGGAGAGCGCCTTCCGGACCAAGCGCTGCCCGCGCTCAATGCGCTTGGCCAGTATGACCTCCCCCTCCTGTGTCAACAGCGGCGTCGAAGCGATCTCCCGGAAATAGGTCCGGATGGCATCAACCGCCTCGACCTCTTCGACCTCTCCTTCCCCAGCGATCTCCTCTTCTAAGACCTCCCCCTCAGAGAATCCCTCCAATCCCTCTTCGAACTCTCCCTCCGGATAAGCAAAGTCCAAGAGGTCCTCGCGGGCGAATCCGCCTTCCAAGGACGAGGGATCCTCCTCCATGAGGAGCGCATCATCCATGGAGTCCAGCAAGATGTCCTCCTTCGTCATCGTCCTCACACTTAGTGGATGTTAGGTCGTCTCCATGCGTTGCTCTTACGACGAAGCGACCAAGCCTCGTTCTGCATCGAGGGCTTCAGCTCCCTGCCGCTACACGCTTGAGCCCTGAAGCACCCGCCCAGCGACACGCGCTCACTCCGCACCCTATGCCACCACACCCATCGGGTGTCAAAAACTCCCACCCTCTCAACAGAACCATCTAAGTGTATGGAAGATCGGTACCGTTTGTCAAGAAGAAAAACGTCCCCCTCCACGCGGGAGGGGGACCCGAGCTTCAGTTCGCCGCCCCGGCTGTTTTGGGAGCCTCAAGCACCTTTACTTGCACCTTCTTCACCTTCAGGGCCGCCGGAGCCGGCATCACCAGTTCGAGGACGCCATTGTGGTAAGTCGCCTCGATCTGGTCCGTATTCACGCCCTCCGGCAGCGGGATCACTCGCTCGAAGCTCCCATAGGCGATCTCCCGACGGAGGAAGTTGGCTTCCTCGACCTTCCGATCGAAGGTCTTCTGACCGCGAATCACTAGCTGCTGACCCGTGACGCTGATGTCCAAGTCCTTCGGATCTACTCCCGGCACTTCCATCCGTAGATGCAATTTCCCCTCGTCCACAAAGGCCTCGACCGGAATCCAAGCCTTTGAGAGTCGAGGAAGCCACTCCTCCTCGGACCGAGACGTAACCCAGTCTTCGAAATCCCGGGTCAACTCGCGAAACACTCGGCGAAACATATTGTCAACATCCTGATAGAGATTGAAGAACTCATCGAGAGGTCGCCATCTCACCAACATAGCTCACCTCCCAGTGTTAGTTTTGCACTCAATTTTTCTGATATGAATATAGTCAGATTTTCTTAGCTTGTCAATAGCACTATTTAGGGATCGGCTCAAAAGCGAGCGACTTCACTTCAAGAGCTTCACCCGCAAAAGGGAATATCCACCCCTCTCTCCAATCAACTCGGTCTTAAATTGAGGATGCTCACGTAGTTGTCCTACATGGGGTCGTCTGGCCACCACAAGCACCGAACCGAGACGACGCAACACTTCCACTAACTCATTCGGGGAGAAGAGGATCTGAACTCTCCCGCGTCCATCGTAAATCGAACGCGCGTTAGTATAGAAGGTCAGGCTATGATGAAACCAACCGTACCCAACGAGTTGTTCCCCTGGTCGAAACTTCCGGAGCGCTATTTCAGCCAGATCTCGGAACGACTCTTTCCTTTCGATCAACGGTTGGAATGTGGTGAGCACACTAGGCACGCTCGCCACACACATGAGCAGCACAAAGACGAGGAGCATTCTATAGCGCGCGGTGAGCCAGAGCCCGAGGCCGAGCAGCGCTCCTCCTACTCCTCCCCAAAAGAGCACATGTTTCAGGGGACTGAACGCTTCTAGCTCCTTCTCAGCATAAAAAAGCGCCAGCGTGGTGATCGCCGACATGACAAGAGGCAACGTCAGCATCGCGATCCGTATCGAGCGATCGGCTCCCACGCTCCAAAGGAAGAGCATCTCACGAGCTATCAAGAACGCCGCCGCTGGGAAAATAGGGAGCACATAGCCAGGAAGTTTCGATTGCGAGAAGGAGAAGAAGAGTAGAGGCCAGACCATCCAAAGTACTGCGAACATCAGGAAGCGCTCGAGAGCCTGATCCCTAGTAGATTGGGGGTTCCATTCTCGATCCCGTCTGCGGCGCTCGGTGAAAAACCGTACGAAGGCCGAGATCAGAAGTGGGGTCCATGGAAAGGAACCGACAAGGAGGACCGGGAGGTAGTAATAGATAGGCCCGGGATGCCGAAATCGTTCGGTCATGTAGCGCTCGATGTGGTGTTGGATGAAAAACTCGTCCACAAACGCCCATCCATGCCGAACGAGCATAGGTCCATACCAACTCGCGCACACAAGCAGCAGGACGAGGCCACCCCATGCGAGTTCGAGCTTGCTCAGCACCACCGCGCGTCGGCAAAGGAGGAGATAGCTGCCCGCGATCACGATAGGGAAGAAGATTCCGATGAGCCCTTTCGCCAAGACGGCTAGCCCGAAGCAAAAACAGGCGCTAGTGAAGAGCCAGAATCGTTTGCGCGGGGCGACCTCCTCGAGCGCGAGGAACAACAGGCCGAGACCGGCGGCGAGCGTTGCCGAAAGCGGCATATCCGTCGTCGCGCCTCGGGCGAAGCCGAAGGACATGGGATTCACGATGAAACAGCAGGCCGCGAGGACCCCATAGAGGGCGGAGTGCACGCGTCGTCCCACGCCATAGATGAGGAAAGCCAAGAGTGTCGCCAGAAGAGCTGAAGGGAATCGGGCGGCAAATTCGCTCACGCCGAAGATATGCATGCTGATCGCCATCAGCCAATACGCGAGAGCGGGCTTCTCCAACCATGGTTGTCCACCGATCGTCGGCGTGATGGGGTCCTGGCGAGCGAGCATCTCGCGAGCGACCTGGGCATAGCGCGGTTCATCGGGGCCAATGAGCGCCATCGCCCCTAATCGGTAGAAGAAGAAGAGCGCACACAAGCCAGCGAGCAGAAGTACGAAGCTTCCTTCTCTCTTCCACCTGCGCCCGTCCACCGAAGAGATTATGAAAAGAACACTCCCTCACGGGCAAGCGAGCTGGAGGAGTGGAAAACCGTAGCTTGCTTCCCTTCCTCTCGCTCCCGTACACTTGAGCACGCGATGCTGCGAGTAGCTGTCGTTGGCGTCGGGCGCATTGGGAAAGAACACGCGCGAATTTATGCTTCGCTTCCGGAAGCGATACTAGTCGGGGTTTGCGACATTGACCGTGTGCGAGGCGAAGCGATCGCGACTCAATATGCGGTCCCCTACTATGCTGATTATCGCGGACTGATCGGCCGGGTGGATGCTGTGAGCGTTGCCGTCCCCACCGAGAGCCACGCCGAGATCGCGTGCGAATTCTTGGAAAATGGCGTGGCCGTCCTTGTGGAAAAACCGATGGCGCGCACGCTGGAGGAAGCCGAGCGCATGATCCGCTCAGCACGTGCGACAGGAGCGCTCCTGCAGGTCGGACACCTGGAGCGATTCAATCCAGCTGTTAGCGCTCTATCAACACTCATCTCCGAGCCGAAGTTTTTCGAGGTGCATCGTCTGGGCGAGTTCACCGAACGCAGCCTAGATATTGACGTCGTCCTCGACCTGATGATCCACGACTTGGACATCTTGCTCTCCCTTGTGAATGCCGAGGTTCGCGCGGTGCACGCTGTTGGGGTTCCGATCCTCACTGATCGCGTGGACATCGCCAATGCTCGCCTGGAGTTCACCAATGGCTGCGTCGCCAATGTGACAGCGAGTCGGATCTCGCGGGAGAAGGTCCGAAAGCTGCGCGTCTTTCAGCCAAATGCCTACATCTCGCTCGACTATACGCGTCAAGAGCTAGAGGTTTATCGTCTGGTGGCCTCGGCTGACTCGAGCGGGCGCCCGCGCATTCTGAGCGAGCGCGTCGCAGTATCGAGGGACGAGCCGTTGCGAGCACAGCTTGAGGCTTTCTTGAAGTGCGTGCGGGAAGGGAGGCCGCCGCTGGTCGGAGGAGAAGACGGCTATCGGGCGCTCGCTCTGGCCTTGCGTATTCTCGCCGCCATTCGGGAACATGGACGTCGCGCGGGAATCGGTTGATTCGCCGCTGGCTCGCGGGGTATCATTGTGTGTGCTTCGCTCAAGATGAGGGGAGAAAGGCCAAGACGGACGCGCAAGTCGTGAGCGCGATGGAGGATTGCTTCGCGCCGGCACGGAGAGGAATGGATGGAACGCTTCTCCTTCCAAACGGCGCTCGCTCTTGAAGGGCGACCTCGCCTAACCAAAGAGGCGCGCTTGGGGGCTCTCGTCTCACTGGCATTCCATCTGGGACTGCTGGTGACGGTCGTCCTCTTTTCGACGACGCCCGTATCGCTCCCTTCGGAAGAGATAGAGGGAGGATTAGCGGGGATTGGATATCCACGCCCGGAGATCATCGAGTTGGACAAGCCGTTTTATGCGCCGCCGCCTGAGGTGATTCGCCAACTGGCGGGGATCGAAGCCTTGCGTCCTCCACGACGTCCCGAGTTCCTCTCCGAACGCACGACGGTTGCGCGCGGGGAGCCGAACCCGAACCCAACGGGTTCCTCTTCCCTGCCGAAGGTGAGCGGTCGTGGTCGCGCGCTGCCGGAATTGATCGAAGACCGACAACGGACGATTCGCGCGACGCCGGGCACCTCTTCGAAAGAAGCGTTGGCGGATCCGCGCTTGGCGCCCACGTTGCCCGCACCAGGAGCTCGAGGAGAAGCCTTGGATCGCCGTAATACTTCTATCCCCGAATCGGTCCTCGCCGCGATTCGCGGGAGCAGTGCACCTCCTGCGTCCGAGACCTTCAGCAATCCACAGTCGGGCGTGACGTTGGAGGGGCCGCCCTCTGTAGATGCGCAAGCTGTCGCGGCGATGGAGGAGTATCGCGCCTATCTGGAGCGCGCGATTCAGCAACGTTGGTTCATCCCTCCGGAGGCGAATTTGTTGTCAGCGCCGGCCACGGTGATCGTCGTCTTCGAGGTCGGACGAGATGGACGACTCCTGCAGTTACGGCTGCGGCAATCCTCGGGTATATCGGCCTTGGACCGTGCGGCTATCAACGCCGTGCGTCTGGCAGCTCCGTTTCGCCCGCTGCCGAGCGTTTACACGTTCGAGAGCCAATGGTTCACAGACAAGTTCATCTACTATCCACCCCGATGAATGGCTCGTTGGCGATTCGAGCGCCCCTTTGGTTCGCGCCTGAGAACCCTCTCTCTGGGGCTGCCAGGCACGATCAGATGTGGGGCGCGAACCGGCGGGTGTTGAGCCGGCTCTTGAGTGGAGGAACGAAGACCCAAGGGAGGTCGGCCATGACGCAAGGACAGCGGTGGGGGGCGTTGCTGTTGCTCAGCGCGCTGTTACTGCTTGGGCTCCTTCGGGGAATGTGATCATGACTGTGCCGCGCCCGATTCTGGCCGTCGTGGGACCGACGGCTTCGGGAAAGAGTGAGTTAGGGATCGTCCTGGCTGAGACCTTCGATGGGGAGATCATCAACTGCGATTCCGTGCAGCTTTATCGTGGGCTTTATATCGGCACAGCGAAGGTCCCTCCGGAGAAGCGACGCGGTATCACGCATCATCTCATTGATGTCCTGGAGCCCACGGAGCACTTCACAGCCGGCGAATATGCGCGTCGAGCGCTCTCGGTCATCGCGGAGATCGAAGCACGTGGGAAGCTGGCGATCCTCGTCGGTGGGACGGGATTTTATATCCGAGCATTACGGCAACCGCTCTTTCCCTCTCCGCCAACGGACCTCGCGCTGCGGGAGCGGCTCAAGCGCATTCTCGAACGGCGGGGACCAGAGCATTTGCATCGGATGCTCGAGCGCGTGGATCGGGAAGCGGCCGCGCGCATCCGTCCGCGCGATTGGTCGCGCACGACGCGCGCGCTGGAATATTTCTTTCAAACGGGGCGGCGCATCTCCGACGCGCAGCGCGAACGACCGGCTCCGCCTCCGCTCGCCCATCGGCTGTATTTGATCGCGCTGGATCCCCCCCGAGAGGAACTCTATCGCCGGATCAATCGACGTGCCGAGGAGATGTTCGCCCGCGGATGGATTGAAGAGGTTCAGGCCTTGCTTCGCTCGGGCGTCCCGGAGACGGCCAAAGCCCTTCAAGCGCACGGGTATCGGCGGATCGTACAATATCTGCGCGGCGAGATTTCGCTGGAGCGCGCCATTGAGCTGACGCAGCGCGACGTCCGCCATTATGCGAAGCGACAGCTCACGTGGTTCCGCCGCGAACCGAACCTCACGTGGTTCTGTGGCTTCGGCGATGATCCCAACATTCAACGCGCGGTCATCCAGATGATCTGCGCTCGGTGGGGCCTCCCCGTGCGGGAGGAAGCTCTCGCCAAGGAGGGATCCTCGCGCGCGGGGAACTAAGGGTCCTGGCGCCCGAACACGCGGGGCTTCATCCAAGCGGGGCTTCATCTTTGACAAGGAGGGCGACCTTTGGAACAGCTTGAACAAGCGACGCAAGACGCTTTTTTGAACGCCTTGCGCCGAGATCACGTCCCGGTCACCGTGTATCTGGTGAGCGGCATTCGATTGATCGGTCGGATCAAGGGCTTCGACAAATATTCGATCCTTTTGGATGCCGGGCACCAGGAGATGCTCATCTTCAAACACGCCATCTCCACGATCACGCGACCGAAAAGCGAATTGGATGCCGGGTCTCCGGGAATGCGCGCGCCGGCCTCGGAGTGAGCCCATGCGGGGGAAGCTCATCACCTTCGAAGGCATTGATGGGAGTGGCAAGACGACGATGCTTCGACATGTGGCCTCCGAGTTGGAGCGGTTGGGAATTCCACACGTGGTGACGCGCGAGCCCGGCGGGACGGACGTTGGCGCCGTCATTCGCGATCTCGTGCTCGCGCGGGAGATGGGACCGCTCGCCGAGCTGTTTCTCTACGCGGCGGATCGCGCCGAGCACGTCGAGCGAGTCATCCGCCCGGCTCTCCGGGAGGGTCGGATCGTTCTCTGCGACCGATATGCGGATGCGACGGTCGCCTACCAGGGATATGGGCGAGGCCTTCCGCTCGAACTGGTGCGCGTGGTGAACCAATGGGCAACTGATGGACTCCTCCCTGACCTCACTATCGTCCTCGATTGCGCGGTGGAAGTCGCACTGGCGCGACGGCGTCCTGCGGACCGATGGGATCGGTTTGAGCGGGACGGCGTGGAATTTCTTGAGCGGGTGAGGCAAGGGTATCTGGAGATCGCGCGCGCGGAACCAGAGCGCATGCTTGTCATCTCGGCTTCGGAGCCGGAGGAAGTCACAGCCCGTAAGGTCTGGGAGATCGTCGCCTCAGTCCTGCATAGGTAGTCCGACATGGCCTTTCGCGATCTGGTGGGGAACGAACAGGTGAAGCGCGCCTTGCAAATGGCTGTGCGTGAGGGACGCCTCGGGCATTCGCTCATCTTCTCCGGGCCTGAGGGCGTTGGCAAGCGGCAATTTGCCCTCGCGTTGGCTAAGACGATCAATTGCCCGAATGCCTCCAACGGCGATCGTTCTCTTCCCGACAGTTGTGATGCCTGCCCGAGTTGTCATAAGATCGAGCGCGGCGAACACCTGGACGTGCTCGTCTTACGTCCGGAGACCGCGTTCCTTCGCATCGAGCAAATCCGCTCGCTCTGCGAACAGGCTTATCGAAAACCGTTTGAGGCGCGCTGGCGCGTCTTCATCGTGGATGAGGCCGAGGCGATGACCGAGCAGGCCGCCAATGCTTTGCTGAAGACGTTGGAAGAGCCTCCGGCCGAGTCTCTCCTCATCCTTCTGACCAGTCAATTGGCGCGCCTGTTGCCAACAATTCGTTCGCGGTGTCACCTCTATCACTTCGCCCCATTGAGCACGGCCGAAGTCGAACGCTTCCTTCGCGAGCGGTTCATGCGCCCTGAGGAGGAGATTCACCTCTTGGCGCGATTAGCGGGAGGTCGAATCGGGAAGGCGCTCTCGATTGATCTCTCGGTCTATCAGGAGATGCGCCGTGAGGTCTTGGAACTGTTGGCCGTATTAGGGACGGGCGATCAGGTGCGGCTCGTGCGGGCGGCAGAGTATTGGGGACGGCGCTTGGATCGAGAGGAATTCGAGCGCCGACTGGAGGTCCTCGAGCGGGTGCTCGCCGATATGCTGCACCTACAGCTCGGGGCCGGCGATGTGGTGAACGCGGATACCGCTGCGCATTTGCGATCGCTCGCCGCTTGGTGGTCTCCGTCGCGCATCGTGCACTTCATGGAGAAACTCGCTGCTTTACGACGCGACCTTTGGCGTACGCTCAATCGGCAGTTGGCTCTGGAAGCCCTCTTCCTCGCCGAAGCGTGACGCTCGGCCCTAGGCAAATCGCGGCAGCTCGCGTAAAATATCCTGACTCGCCGTGGAAGGCGAAGGGGGGGCTATGCGGTGGTCGAAGGTGTTCATTCCGACTTTACGCGAGGTTCCGGCGGACGCCGAAGTCATCAGCCATCAACTGCTGCTGCGAGCTGGGATGATTCGGCAGCTCGCCTCGGGCATCTACAGCTTCCTGCCGCTGGCCTGGCGCGTCATGCAGAAGATCATAGCGATCATCCGCGAGGAGATGAATCGCATCGGCGGACAAGAGTTCCATTTGCCCGCTCTCCATCCGGCGGAGTTGTGGAAGGAATCGGGACGCTGGGAGATCATGGGCGAGAACATGTTTCGTCTGCGCGATCGGCGAGGCAGCGATCTCTGCCTGGGCATGACGCACGAGGAGGTCTTCACGGCGATCGCGCGCCACGAGCTGCGCTCTTACAAACAATTGCCTCAGGTGTGGTACCAGATTCAGACGAAATTCCGCGATGAACCGCGCCCGCGCTCAGGGGTGCTGCGCGTCCGCGAATTCATCATGAAAGACGCCTACACCTTCGACCTCGATTGGGAGGGACTCGATCGCGCCTATCGAGACCAGTACGAGGCGTACTGTCGTATCTTCAATCGCTGTGGGCTCAAGTATCTCGTCGTTCAGGCGTCCTCGGGCGCGATGGGAGGACAGGAGTCGGCTGAATTCATGGTCCTCACCGATGCCGGTGAAGATCACATCGCGCTGTGCGAAGCATGCGGTTACGCGGCCAACACGGAGAAGGCGACCTCTCGCGTGTCCGAGATCGTCGATGCCGATGGGCTCCCCGCTCCGGAGATGTTCCCAACTCCGGGCGTGCGCACAATTAAAGATCTTGAGGACTTCCCCGGCGGCGCTCCGGCCGAGCGGCAGATCAAGACGCTCGCCTATTTCCTGGACGACCAATTCACGCTCCTTCTGTTGCGCGGCGATCACGAGTTGAACGAAGCGAAGCTGGCCGAGGCGACCGGCGCCACGCACATTCGTCCGGCGCATCCGGAGGAGATCAAGGCTGCGCTCGGCGCCTATCCCGGGAGCATTGGGGCTGTCGGCGTCACGGCCTACCCGATCCTCGCCGATTTCGCCCTGCGGGGACGTCGCAACATGGTCACCGGCGCGAATCGCGATGATTTCCACCTGCGAGGTGTGGATGTGGAGCGCGACATTCGCGTGACGAAGTGGGCCGACTTGCGTCTGGTGAAGATGGGTGAGGGGTGCCCGCGTTGCGATGGGACATTGACTCTTCGGAAGGGATTGGAGATCGGCCACATCTTCAAGCTCGGCACGCGCTACAGCGAGTCCATGGGCGCTTATGTCCTCAATCAGGAGGGGAAAGCCGTGCCGCTTGTCATGGGAAGCTATGGCATCGGCGTCGCACGCGTCATGGCTGCCGCCGTCGAACTCTACCACGACGAAGATGGCATCATCTGGCCGATCACGATCGCGCCATTTCAGGTCATCCTCGTTCCCGTGAACATGACCGACGAGGCGCAGCGCGCAGCTGCTGAGCGGCTCTATGCTGACTTGTTGGCGGCGAATATCGAGGTCTTGTACGATGATCGCGATGAGCGCGCCGGGGTGAAATTCAAGGACGCGGACCTCATCGGCATTCCTCTTCGCGTGACCATCGGTCCGCAGAAGCTCGCCCGCGGTCAGGTAGAGATTCTGCGACGTCGGACCCGAGCTGTCGAGGATGTAGCGTTGGAAGCCGCTGTCTCGCGCATTCGCCAAATCATCGAAGAAGAAACTCGTGAGGTGCTCGCTCGATGAATCTGACTCTGACCAACACCGGCAGCTATCCGCGCATCGGCGATGTCCCTGAACTGCAAATCCTTCGCCAAACATTGGCCCGCTTCGATCGTCAAGAGGCGACCGAGGCCGATATTCGTCGCGCTGAGGACGAGATGGTCCGTCGTGCCATCGCCGAACAGATTGAAGCAGGACTCGATCTGGTGACCGACGGCCAGATCCGCTGGTATGATCCGATCTCGCATATCGCGGGGAAGCTCAGAGGGACGAAGATCAACGGCCTCCTGCGCTACTTCGACACGAACTTCTATTTCCGCCAACCAGTCCTCGTGGATCGCCTCATTCGAGAGTGCCCGATTCTCGTCGAGGAATACCGATACGCCTGTTCGGTCTCTTCGCGGCCGGTGAAACCCGTGTTGACGGGACCATACACGCTGGCTGTTTTCTCCCTGGTCGAGTGGAAGGAATATCGCGACCTGGAGCGGCGTGTCGAGGATTACGCGATGGCTTTGGCCGAGGAGGTCGCGGATTTAGCGGCCGCGGGCGCCGATCTCATCCAGGTGGATGAACCGGCGATCGTGCTCGAGGATGCCGTCTTCGACCTCTTCGCCGCGGGGATTCGTGCGCTCGCTCAAGTGAAGGGAGCAGCGCGTCTGGCTCTCTACATCTCCTTCGGCGACGTCTCGCCCATCTACGAACGGCTTCAAGAGCTTCCCGTGGATGTCCTCGGATTGGATTTCACCTACAGTCCACAGCTCGTGGATCGGATCGCCGTGGAGGGATCGGTCAAAGCGCTCGGTCTCGGCCTCATCGATGGACGCAACACGAAGTTAGAATCGGAGGCCGAGGTCGCGACAGCGCTGGAGCGGTTGCTGCCGGCCATTCGTAGCGACGTGGCGTATCTGAATCCTTCGACGGGACTTGAGTTCCTGCCGCGCGACCGCGCGTTCCGGAAGCTTCAGCATTTGGTCAGAATCGGCCTGAGGTTCAAACAATGAGCAGAGAGAAACTCCGCAGTTTGGGGTTGGACCTTCCGCTTCTTCCGACGACGTCCGTCGGCAGTTTCCCGAAACCCGATGAGTTGCAACAGGCTCGCACTCGATGGGCGCGAGGCCTTATCTCGCGCGCGGACTTGGAGGCGTTAGAACGCCGTGCGACCGAATTCTGGATCCGCACGCAAGAGGAATTGGGCATTGATGTCCTCGTGGACGGCGAACAGTATCGCGGGGACATGGTCACCTATTTCGCCGAGAATATGCGCGGCTTTGAGATCGGCGGCCTCGTTCGCTCCTATGGGAATCGGTACTATCGAAAGCCGATCATCGTCTCCGAAGTGAGATGGGAGCGGCCGATCACCGTCTCGTGGTGGCGCTTTGCCCAAAGTTTGACCTCACGACCGGTCAAGGGCATGCTCACCGGTCCCTACACGGTCATGGACTGGTCCTTCAACGAATATTATCCCGATCGCCGAGCGACTTGCCTGGCCCTCGCGCGCGAGATTCGGAAAGAGGTCGAGGCTTTGATCGAAGCGGGCGCGCGGATCATTCAGATTGATGAGCCCGCGCTCTCGGTCCGTCCTCAAGAGCTGCCGCTCGCGCGCGAAGCGCTGCAAGTGGTGACCGAAGGGCTCCCGGCGTATTTCATCAGCCATGCCTGCTACGGCGCCTTCGAGAAGATCTATCCGCAGA
Organism: Blastocatellia bacterium; assembly: GCA_025055075.1. Classification (NCBI taxonomy): domain Bacteria; kingdom Pseudomonadati; phylum Acidobacteriota; class Blastocatellia; species Blastocatellia bacterium. The sequence continues at coordinate 81,771 of JANWYV010000034.1, read as the reverse complement.
TGCTCGCGCTGCCGGTGGACAACTTCGACTTGGAGATGTCCAACAGCAACCTCGACCTGCTGGAGCATTTCAAGCGCTCTCCGTTCACGAAGGACCTGAGCTTCGGCGTCGTGGACGTACACTCTCATGTGATCGAGGACGTGGAGACGGTCGTCGCGCGCATCCGACAAGGCTTGGAGGTGGTGCCGGCCGAAGCGCTGTGGATTGATCCCGACTGCGGCCTGAAGACGCGCACGGTGGAAGAAGCGATCGCGAAGCTGCGCGTCATCGTGGAGGCCGTCAGGAGAGTTCGCGCGAGCCTCGCTTGAACCCATCAGGCACGTCCTTCCGACGCGGGAAGCATGCCGCGGATTTCTCGAACGATCCGCTCGACGTCCTCAGCCTCCGCGAAGGCGATCAAGAAGAAGCGCACCCCATTGTGGAGACAGATGAGCCCATTGGAGAATAGCCAGAGGCTATTCAGGACCGGATTGCCCCCGAGGATCAGCTCAATGGGCGCTCCCGCGAGCCGCGTCGGGGAGAAGCTCTCGGCGATGAGCGTCCCCCCCAGCGTGATGCTGAAGACGCCAAGCAACGGCGCTCCCACGTATCGCGTGATCGCCTCTTGAAACTCAAGCCGCGCTCGCTCGGCCTCCGTCAGCCGGCCTTCGGCCAAAAGGCGCTCTTGCTTCCGCAGGTACGCCATGTACATTTCCGTGAGCCGACGCAATCCATAGGGAGCGAGCGCGCTGTGGAAGAACCAATGATTCGCCCCGCCGACGCCGAGCAGTGCGGCGCCCAAATTGGGGAACGCGCTTCCGGCTCGCACGCCCGCGACGAAAGAGAACGTAAGGGCTGCCGTCTTCCCCGGATTCTGGGCGATCCACGCGCGCACGCGCTCCCATCCGGAGCGCAAACGCTCCTCCGCACGGGTCGCATGGTCGAAGGCGCGGGCGACTGTCTCCGCGCGGCGATACTCGGCTTCGATCCGGCGAGCGAAGTTTCCTACTTTCTCGCGCGCCGTTTGCGCCGCGGATTCGGCCCCCTCTCGGATCTGCTCCACCGTTCGCTCCACGTCCTCGCGAACGCGTGCGCTGACTTCCGAGTTCTCGATCCGTTGACGAGCGGCCTCAAGCCCATCGGCCAAAAGGTCCGCGCCCTTGTGTGCGGTTGAGGTCACAGCGTCCACCGCATCCGCGAGCTTCTCCCGAAGGCGATAGCGCTCATCCAACTCGCGCGCCTTCCGCGAGAGGGCGCGCTTCAACGCTTCGATATTCTCCATATGCCCGACCTCCTCAACGGTCCTTACGTCGGCCGCGTCCGCGGTGTTCCCAGTGTAACACACCGTGGGGCTGAAGGGCCACGCACTTTGCCCAGTCCCCCGTTGACACGATGATACGAACCGTGCTATATAGGGAGCCTTCCGCAGGAGAGAGTCGGTGCAGCGAGGTCAAGCAATGGGACTTGCCTTAGCGTTAGTCATCGGATTGATCACCCTGGGTACGGTCATCCTGTTCGTCGGACGCTTTTGGTGGTTTCCCGAAGCGATCTCCGAACATGGCCCGAGCATTGATCGGCAGTTCATGCTCACGCTCACGATCATTGGGATCGCGTTCGTCTTGGCTCAAGCGGCGCTCGCTTTCTTCATCGTTCGGTATCGGCGGCGGGGGGAGCAACGGGCGAGCTATTGGCACGAGAGCCCACGGCTCGAAGTCCTTTGGACGACGATCACGGCCGCTGTGTTCATCACCCTAGCTATTCTGGGACAGCGCGTGTGGGCTCAATTGCATCTGAACGCCCCACCCCCGGGCGCGCTCCAGGTCGAGGTCACGGCGCAGCAGTTCGTGTGGAATATCCGATACCCGGGCCCAGATGGAAAATTCGGTCGGACGCGAACGGAGTTGATCAATGATGTGGATAATCCCGTGGGCTTAGACTTCACGGATCCCGCGGCTCAGGACGATATCGTGACGGTGAATCAGATGGCCATCCCCGTCAATCGGGACATCCATGTCATCTTGCGCTCGAAGGACGTGATTCACAGCTTTTGGGTTCCTCCTTTGCGGATGAAGCAAGACGCTGTTCCCGGATTGGCTATTAACATTCACTTCAAGGCGGTGAAGACGGGACAGTTCGAGATCGCGTGCGCGGAGCTGTGTGGACTCACCCATCATCGGATGCGGGGTTTTCTCTTGGTCCTTCCCGAACCGGAATTCCAGAAATGGCTGCAGCAGCGAACGAATCTATGACCCATGGACCAGGCGGCAGGACGGCCGGAGGGGCATGCCATCATCGCGCCTGTCGGCGTATGGCGCAAAGGGAAATTTGAAAACCCTGAGGAGGGAGGGCGATGACGCAGGCCGTTGCTACACATGCGGCGCCGAAGAGTTTCATCCGACGCTACATCTTCAGCACCGATCACAAGGTGATCGGGCTGCAGTACCTCTTCCTGGCCATGGTGGCCGTCGCGATTGGGATCGTTCTGTCGCTCTACATGCGCCTGCGATTGGCGTGGCCGACGGAGCGATGGCCGCTTCTGGCGAAGCTCTTCCCGAATGCGATGGCGGGAGGGACGATCAGTCCCGAGTTCTATCTCTCGCTCGTGACCATGCACGGGACGATCATGATCTTCTTCGTGCTGACGACGGCCCCGCTTGGAGGATTCGGGAATTACTTCTTGCCGATTCAGGTCGGGGCGCATGACATGGCGTTCCCCGTTTTGAATATGCTCTCGTTTTGGGTGACATTGGCCGGATTCCTCGTGCTCATGGCGGCGTTCTTCGTCTCGGGCGGGGCGCCGATCTCTGGATGGACGGCGTATGCTCCCTTGAGCGCTGTGGGGGAAATCGCCGGCCCCGGACTCGGCATGGGACAAAACTTGTGGATTCTCAGCATCGCCCTCTTCTGCATCGCCTCTCTGCTAGGCGCCCTGAACTTCATCACGACGACCCTCAATCTTCGCACAAAGGGCATGTCAATGACGCGCCTTCCTTTGACCGTTTGGGCGTGGTTCACGACGGCCGTGCTCGCCCTTTTGGCCTTTCCCGTATTGCTGGCTGGCGGCATCCTGCTGCTTCTGGACCGCGTGGGGGGAACGAGTTTCTTCGTCCCCGGTGGACTCATCGTCAGCGACAAGATCCTCCCGCACAAAGGCGGCTCGCCGTTGCTGTGGCAGCATCTCTTTTGGTTCTTCGGCCATCCCGAGGTTTACATCGCTATCCTTCCGGGCATGGGGATCACGTCGCATGTCCTCTCGACCTTTGCGCGCAAACCAATCTTCGGCTACCGCGCGATGGTCGCGGCGATCTTCGCCATCGGCCTGCTCGGCTTTCTGGTCTGGGGTCATCACATGTTCGTGAGTGGGATGAGCCCGTATTCGGCGATCGCCTTTTCGCTTCTGACGCTCTCGATCGGGGTGCCCTCGGCCATCAAGACCTTCAACTGGTTGGCGACGCTCTACAAAGCGCAAATTCGTTTCACCGTCCCCATGCTCTTCGCTCTGGGCTTCGTCTCGATCTTCGTCACCGGAGGCCTCTCGGGCATCATCTTGGGGCAGACGTCTCTCGACATCCCGATGCATGACACGTACTTCGTCGTTGCCCACTTCCACCTTATCATGGGCGTTGCGGCGATCTTCGGCATCTTCGCGGGAACCTACTATTGGTTCCCGAAGATGTTCGGGCGCATGATGAACGAGACGCTGGGGAAATTGCACTTCTGGCTCACCTTCATCGGCATCTACGCCATCTTCATCCCCATGCACGTCATGGGGATTGCCGGACATCCGCGCCGATATGCGGAGACGGCGGGCTTTGATTTCCTTGCGCCTTTGCAACCCCTTCACGTCTTCATCACGATCGCGGCCTTGATCACGGCGGGCGCGCAGCTGCTCTTCTTCTTCAACTTCTTCTGGTCCATCTGGAAGGGCAAGAAGGCTGAAGTGAACCCTTGGCGAGCGACGACGCTCGAATGGACGATCCCTTCCCCGCCGCCGCATGACAACTTCGGACCGCAGACGCCGGTCGTCCATCATGGCCCGTATGAATACAGTGTGCCGGGAGCGGCTGAGGACTACATCCTGCAGACAGCTCCTCCAGCGCCCACTAAGGCATAGACGCGATGGCGAAACCCATCAGCTCGCTCAAGGACATCGAGACGATCGCTGTCGGCTCGCGACCTCCGGGTCGCCCGGACGATAGCGGACGAGGAGGTAGAGAGCGTCCTCCGAGCTTGCCCGAGGGGAGTTATCGCCTGGCGATGCTCTTCGCGCTTGCTTCGATCGGCATGCTGTTTCTCGGGTTCACGAGCGCGTACCTCGTGCGACAAGGGCTTGGCGGAGATTGGCAACCGCTCGATCCGCCGGCGATTCTGTGGGCGAATACGCTCCTGCTCCTGATGAGCAGTGCGACGTTGCATCGTTCGCGCGCTTTCTTACGACGCGAAGCGATTCGAGAGGCCCTGTGGTGGCTCTCGATGACGGTGGCGCTGGGCCTGCTCTTTCTGGCGGGCCAATATGGCGCGTGGCGGCAACTGGCTGCACGAGGCATTTATCTGGATACGAACCCGCACAGCTCGTTCTTCTATCTGCTGACGGCCGCGCACGGCGTCCACATCCTTGGGGGGATTCTTGGGCTCGGATACATCACGCTGCGTGGCTGGCGCCGGCGCTTGATCCTCATGGGGACGCCCGACCGCTTGAAGCATTACGACGCTTTGGTGGGCGCGGCGGCCCTGTACTGGCACTTCATGGATGGGCTGTGGGTATATCTCTTCATCCTGCTCTTCCTCTGGAGGTGATGCCGATGGCCGAGAAAGCCGAACGACTCCGCTTCGCCGAATGGGGAGGAGGCGTTTCTCCCTTCGCCGTAGGTTCGAAGAAGCTCGGCATGTGGCTCTTCATCGTCTCGGACTCACTGACCTTCTCCGGGCTTTTGGTCGGTTACAGCTACGTGCGGATCGCCAACGAGCGTTGGCCCATGCCGTTTGAGTTCTGGCCGACCATTGTCCTGGCGACGCTGATGACGTTCTGTCTGTTGTCGAGCAGCTTGACGATGGCGCTGGCCGTGCGGGCGTCGAGCCTCGGCGATCGCCCCCGTGTCGTCCGCTTCATCCTGCTCACGATGCTCGGGGGGATCCTCTTCGTCCTCTTGCACGCGAAGGAATGGGCAGGACTCATCGCGGAAGGCGTCCGATTGTGGGAGAATCCGTGGGGCGTGCCGTTGTTCGGCGCGTCGTTCTTCACGCTCACGGGACTCCATATGCTGCACGTCATCAGCGGCGTGATCTACTTGGGCGTCATCGCGCTCGGAGTCTCCCGCGGGCGCTTCACGCATGAGGACGTCGAGATCAGCGGCTTGTATTGGCACTTCGTTGATCTCGTCTGGATGTTCATCTTCCCCTTGGTGTATCTGCTCTCGGTGAAGATGCCGTGAAGGAGGAGGGCCTTATGGAGATCTCCCATGCTGGACACGTCGAAACGGGACCGAAGCTCTACATCCTGACGTGGGCATGGTTGCTCGTGCTCACGGCCATCGAAGTCACGCTCGCGTATTTTCATCTGCCGGTCGGATTGATGCTCTTTCTCCTGATGGGTCTCTCGGTCGTCAAGGCGGCACTCATCATGGCCCATTTCATGCACCTGCGCTTCGAGCGATTGAATCTCGTCGTCACGCTGATTCCTGCGATGGTCCTCTGCATCACGCTGCTCATGGTCTTCTTCCCCGATAGTGTGCGCGCGCTGCGATTGGCCGTCCGATGAGAGGAGTGGAAGATGCGCTGGTTCAAAAAGAGTCTTCTCCTCGGATGCGCGCTCGGGTTCGGGAGCGATGTCTTCCCCGTTCTCGCTCAATGCGCCATGTGCCGAACGGCTATCGCCGGTTCCTCTCAGTTGGAGGAGATCGCTAAGGTCTTGAATGCGGCCATTGTCACCCTCTTGATCCCTCCGGTTGCTATCTTCGGCCTCGTCTTCTGGCTCGCCTTGACGCTTTGGAATCGCCCGAAGGATCGGAGCGAGGAGATGGAAAGTATGAGCACGGTCTCCCACGCCCCTTCCTTCACGGAAGAGATGGGGGATCGAAGCACATGAGGCCCAAAAGGAGGGGCAGATAGAGGATTGAAGCTTTCAAGACGCGACGGGCATGTCCCCGCGCGTGTGTGTGTGCAGCGCGCACGCTCTCCCAGAGAAAATACCCTCCGAGAAGGAGCGCCCCGACCAAGTAATGTGATCCCGAGAGCTTGACGAATGTGGGAAGGATGCTGACCCCCACAAGCAGAAGCGTATAGAGGACGATCTGCCGTCCCGTGCGATGACCATCCGGATCAACGACTGGGAGCATCCGAATTCCCGCGCGGGCATAATCCTCCCGATACATCCACGCGATGGCAAAGAAATGCGGGAATTGCCAGAGGAAGAGGATGGCGAAGAGAATCCACGCTCCGATACCGATCTCGCTGCCCGAGGCCGTCCAGCCCATCAAAGCCGGCATGGCGCCGGGAATGGCGCCGACCGTCGTGCAGAGCGTCGTACGCGTCTTCAAGGGGGTATAGGCAAAGAGATAACTCGCGAACGCCAGAGCGCCCAAAAGCGCCGTCAGCGGATTGAGGAAAACGAGCAGATAGAGCTCAGCGAAAGCCGAAAGGCCGAGGCCGAAGATCAAAGCCTGCCGCGGACGCAGCCGACCACTTGGCAGAGGTCGTCCTTTCGTCCGACGCATTCGGGCATCGATCTCTCGCTCCAAGTAATGATTCATCGCGCCGATACCCGAGGAGAGCGCCGCGATCCCGACAAGCACATGCAGCAACTGGAGGCGATCTACCGGATGCCGCGCTCCCAGCCAGAAGGCAGCTGCCGCCGTGATGACGACGAGGAGCGTGATGTCCGGCTTCGTCAACTCGAGATAGGCCCACATCGTGGCCAGCAGCGGATGTCGCCGCCAGCCTTCGAGAGCAGGCAGTTGCACACTTGGCGCGCTCATCAGATTCTCCCCCCCACCGGCTGAAGGACGGGCTCGGCTCGCCTCATCCCGCTCAGCCAAAATATCCGCCACGTGAGTACGAGCAAAGCCGCAAGTAACAAAGCGCCACAGGCGACATGAGCCACGGTGAGGGAGACCATTGGTTCGAGCGGCTGCGGATCGAACCGCGCCGCTCGACGCGCCAGATATGCGGCGATGCCCAAACCGAGTTGGACCCCCAGCAACCCGGCCGTCCACTGCGCCGGACGAGCGATCACGCGCAGCGCAGCTCCGTGTTCCCGCGCGACCTTTCGCACGCCCCAGACGATGGCAAGGATGAGCGCGCTCACGACAATGGCTCCCAGAATATGAGGAAGAATCCCGAGGCCTCGATGGCGGAATCCCGCGCCAAGTAGGAGCTGAACGAAAAGTCCAACGATAGCGATGCTGCAGAGCTTGGGGAGATACGCCGGCAATCGCGTCTCCAGCTCACTCGTTTCGAAACGCCTCCACGTCGGCGAGGTCACCACGGCAAGACTCACCGTGAGACCGAAAAAGAATTGCGCCATGAAGGCATGGATGAGGGCAAAGACGAACCGATGCTCTAGGAGAAGGACGCGCGCGCCACCGAGAGCCGCTTGTCCGAGGACAGCCAACAACGCGATGAGCCCCAGCCGCCGCACCCACGCGCGCTCCTCTTTCCACCACAACCCCACATTCAGCAGGAGCGTCAAAAGCCCCACTGTCGCCGCTACGACGCGATGCGTATACTCGTAGACGACGTTCCCAACGATCTGTTCCAGAGGAAGCCATCGCCCGAAGGCTGTCGGCCAATCCGGTACAGAATCACCCGCCTCGTTGCTCGTCACTAAGGCGCCGAGCACAATGAGGACGAACGTCGCCCCGACTGTCACTAAGGCGAACCGATAGAGACCTTCGCGTTCTCTCACTGATGTCCCTCCTCTAGGCCCCCCTCGATCATACGCCCGCTCATTGCCGAACAATGGGGGGAGGCCATTGGCTCCCCCCCACTCTGAATCCGCTCATTTGGTCGCGTGCCCCATCATTTCCTCACAGCACGGCAACATGAGCGCGGGCATCAGGCGCAACGACCCCGGACGATAGACTTGTCCGGCCGCATAAGTGAATTCGATTCGCTTCGTCTCCTTCGCCCCCACGGTCACCTTCGCCACTTGCGCGCCGTACCGCTCATGCCAGGCTTCGATCTCATACTCGCCCGGTGGAAGGCCTTTGATTTCGAAGCTCCCATCCTCCCGGCTCACGGCGTGGAAGGGATGGCGCAAGACGCCGATGTAGGCTCGCATCCACGGATGCTGATTGCACTTGACCGGGATCATCACCTCCGGACGCGGGAAGGAACGGATGATTGGTTCCGATCCCGGCGGTTGGTTCACGTTCCACTCGGGATTGTTCTTCGGCGTGGGATGCACATTGTGATTAGTCGGGTCGCTCGTGATGATCTTCAGATTCTGTCCGGCCATGACGCCCAGCACGCGCGGACGATACATGCATCCGTTCTGATCGAGCACGGGCTCTTCCGCAGGTGCGGAGAACGAATATTTTTCCAATCCGCTCTTGACGTAGACGAAGACGTTCTGCAGCTTCCCGTTGTTAACGATGACGTCCTCGGATAAAGCGTTTGGATTCTTTTGAGCGCAGATCGGGTCGGCGTCCATTTGAATCCGACGCCGCTGCGGCGGTTGCCCCGTGAAGTTCACGACACCGGTGATTGTCCCCTCATCGCCCGTCGGCTGATAGGCGACGGCTGGCGCGGCTCCTTCCTCCGTGGGAGCCTCGCCGACCTCTTGCCTCCGGCCGCACTGAAGGCTGAGGGCGGCAAATACGAGCACCAAAACCAGAGATGACGCTCTCCAGATTGTCATGGTGACCTCCCTCGAGATGTTAGAATGATGACCTCACGTTCCCCCTCTCCGACCGCGCGAACGCTCGACCGCCACGCGCGTATCCGGCGGACGAGCGCGCAATGTCGCTCGCGTAGCCGAGAGAAGACGTCGCTGTTCCTCGGCCGTCAGTTGAAACATGTAGCGCACGAGCAGATCCACATGATCTCCCGGATAGGCCTTGAAGGCCTCCGGCAAGGGTCCGGCGAAGACCCATCGGTTGCCTTCGCGGCGGAAGAGTCCAGAGGGCATGGCCGTGCCCGGACTGATGGCTTGCGGATCAATCATCCAGCGCGCTGTCCATCCAGGCTTCAAGCGTTCGCGCGCGATCAGGAAATTGGGCGCTGTCGCCCTCTGATCGTGCGCGGGATCGCCCGTCATATGACATCGCAGACACGGAGCCGCTGGCGAGGTGAAGAGTTGTCGGGCCAATGCGCGCTCCGTCTCGGTGATCGGCTCCAGCTTCGGTTCGACATACGGCTGCGCTTGCGCGGACAATGCCTCGAAGAAGCGCACGAGGATACGGATCTCATTCGGCGAGAAGTAGAATGTCGGCATGCGCACCTTCAAATACTCGCGCACGCCGTTGCGCTCCAGGTTCGTCTCGCTGAGGGCCGGATTCTCCAAAAATCGCGCCAACCAGTCCGGACGCACGCGCGCCCCTTCTCCAATCAAGCTTGGCGGCAATTGGTCCTTCCAGTCCGGATCCTGATACCGAGGGAGCGTGCTCAAGACCGAACGCTGTCCCGGCATGATCGTATGGCACCCCATGCAGTTGTATTTCTTGATGACCCACCAGCCCTCTTGGATGTCCTTCCGCTGATCATCAGGCTTGTAGTAATAACTGGGCGGCAGCGTCGCATTGACGCTCCCGATCAGGAAAGTCGTCAGGGCCCGAATCTCCTCCTCCGTGAGATTGGGCTCCGGCATGCGGAGCCGATCCTCGGGCGCCTTGAGCTTGCCGCGATCGTAGATGTCCGGGTCCCGGAGCTTGTTCTCGATGAACCCCTTGTGATTGTACCAACCTTGCCGCTTCGCCTCGCGAGCCAGCAAGCCGAAATCCAATTGCTCTATTGGCTTGCTCCCCTCGCGCGTCAACTCTGTCCCAATCCTCGGCTCCTCCTCGAATCCGCTGATCTCATGACATCCCGCGCATCCATATCGGCGGATCAATTGCGCACCGCGCGCCCGCAGTTTGGGATCGTCCATGAAGGGAGCGGGCGGATACGAAACCCCCGGACGCCGTTGCGTCATCAGGAAACTGGCAATATCTCGGGCCTCTTGCCAGGAGAGGCGGAAGCTCGGCATCACGGTCATTTGCTGGACCTGCATCTCGGAGCCGCAATTCGGGCATTTCGAGTGATTGAGGTCGAAGCGGAATGGCAGCCCTCGCTTCGCATAATCCTCTGGCCCGATGTCCCGTCGCTCATTGGGACAATAGGGACGCGTGCGTTCGCGCGGATTGTGGATCCAGCGGACGAGGTAGTCGTAGTTGACCTTCTCTCCCACGCGCGAGAGGTTGGCGGCGAACGTCCCACCGATGGCTTGCGCACCTTCGCCGATAGCGTGACACGCTAAGCACCCGCGCGTCTCAAACAACTCGCGCCCGCGAATGGGATCGCCGGGCGGTTGCGCCGGCAGGGGATCGCGCAACGCCGTCTGCCAGAGATAGGCCGAGATCGCCTGCACTTCCTCCTGACTCAATCGGAAGCGCGGCATCTTCGTCGTCGGCCGGAACGCATGGGGATTCTCGATCCAAACAGGAATCCACTCCTTGCGCAGCTTCTGGCGAATCTCCTTCAGATTCGGCCCCACTTTCTTCTGATCCTGCATGAGGTACTTCGCTTGCAACTCCAATTGCTCCAACCGATCGGCGATCTGGCTGTTCTTGACGCGCAGGGTCTCGGCCAGGGCATAGAGGCGCCGCGCCTCGCGATCATCGGCCGCTTGATCGGCAGCGCGCAATGCCTGCCGAATCTCGCGCTCGTTTTGGGCGCGCTCCAAATTCAACTGGCGAATCGTCTTCCGGACCTCGACGAGCGCATCGGTCTCCCGATCATATCCCTCATAGCGATGGCAGCCGACGCATCCCTTCAGTTCGTAGAGATCGCGTCCGAGATTGAAGACCTCCGCCCCTTCCAGGACGCGATCGCGGACATGGCATTGCACACACCCGGCCTCGTAATTCTCTGGTTTGTAGAGCGGCCACAACCAGTGTTTGTTCAATCCGTGCGCCTTCACGACGTTCGTCGTCGCGCGCCCATTCCCGCCATGGCACGGAGAGCATCCGAATCGTTCGGGATTGTGAATGCGAAGCAGGGTGGGATTCGGATGGCTGACGAAGGCCTTCCGCCCCATGATTTGCTCAGTGAGGGGTAGCGGCTCGAGGATCCCCACATGGCAGGAGATGCAGCGGTCCACAAGATCTCCCTCTTGAACGTGGATCTGCTTCAGCTCGATCTTGAACGTCTCCATCTTGCGGAGCAAGCCATCAATCTGCCTTTGATCAAGCCCGACGAGATTGTCCTGCAGGTATTGACTCATCTTCCTCTCGATCGCCACAACCGGCTCAAGCAACCGCGCGCGCTCGGAGACCAATTGCGCCTTGCGCTCTTGCAGAGCCAGGAATCGGCGCTGGAGTTCGTCGAAATTCAGACGCCATTCTTCGTTCTTCCCCTCCCCATTGGCGGCGATCAGGCGCACGCGAAACGGACCGCGCTTCGCCTCTTCGATCTCGCGCATCTTTTGCGCCTTGGCGCGCTCGCTGCTGGCCACCTCCCATTCGTAAGTCAACGCGCCGATCTTGGCACGAGCGTCCTGAAAGACCGGTCGAATGGCTTCCAATTGCCGCTCGATCTCCGCCAACTCGCGGTCAATCGCCTGCACGCGCGGGGCGACCGATTGGCGCGCCGTCATCAACTCTTGCTCCAACTTCCGATACTCGGGGGATTGCTTGAGCGCCGCCTCCGTCGCCGCCTGTCGCGGCTTAATCCGCTTCAAATAGGCCGTGTAGCGTTCGACGAACTCCCGCTGCATGGCCTTCCACGGACGCCGCCCATAGACCTCGTCATAGAGCGCCCAGATGAGCGTGCCCACCAGCACGAGCGAGGCGATCAAGAGCGGACCGCTCATCGAGCGGCTCGTGATGGGATCGGGTTCCTCGACGCCCATCTGATGCTCAAGCTCGACCGTCTCTCTCTCCATGGCGCTCCCCCTCTTTGCTCGTCGTCAGATGTTGAACCAGGGCGTGATCCACACATACTTGATGCGGAACAGAAGCCGCAGCAGGATCTTCGCCGGAAGGCCAACCAGGATGGTGATGGCGAAGAACTGGAAGACGAGATACTGAATGAGGCTCGTCCGCTCATAGATCTTGCGATTGAGCGGCGAGCGCGTCACCAATTTGTGAATGCCGAAACCAGTGACCAGATAAAAGAACGCGACGGCGAAGAAGCCGAAAATCCCCTTCCCCCAAGGGCTCGTGATCCCGAAGATGTCCGGCAAGTCCCGATTCACCTCATAGACCAAGCGCGTGTGGTCCCATGTCTGTCCCGGCCAAAAGAGCATCCACCCAGGTCCCCGCATCAGTGCGCCCACGATGATCAGCGCGATCCAGAGATAGAAGCCGATCAGGAACGCTCCCACGGCGACCGTCCGTTGCCGCCACGTGTAGTAGCCGTTCCCTAGCGGATTCGCGTCCACATAGGGAAAGGCCATGAGTCCGATGATGATGAGCGTTGGCAACACGACGCCAGCGAACCAGGGGTCGAAGTAAACGAGCATCTCTTGCAACCCCACGAAATACCACGGCGCCTTGGACGGATTCGGCGTGAGATTCGGATTCGCCGGCTCCTCCAGTGGCGCATCGAGCGTGAGCGACCATACCATCAGCAGCGCCGTCACGATGATCGCCGCCAGGAACTCAATGCGCAGAAGATAGGGCCAGACATGCACCTCTGTCGGCCAGCCGGGCCGATACGGGAATGTTTTGCGATGATGCGTCTTGGCCAGTTCGGGATTCGCCTCCAGCTCTTGAATGAGCCGATCGTTGGCCCGAGCTTGCCGCAATCCGTACCAGGTGTAGAATGGGACGATGACGAGCAACCCGATGATGGGGACATTGTCGGGTGCCGAAATGATCTGCCAGAGCTGATACCAATCCATACCCCTCTCCCCCGCCGAGCGATCCCTCCGAATGGGATCAGACCTTCCGCACCGGCTTCATCTCCGATTCCAACATCACTGGAGCCGGTCCGGAAATCCCTCCATCCTTCCGCACGCGCCAGAAGTGCACGCCCATAAAGATGGCCGCCATGAGAGGCAGCGCGATGCAATGCCAAATGTACGCCCGCAAGAGCGCGTTCGAGTCCACGATCGAACCGCCGAGCAACGCGAAGCGCACGTCGTTGTAGGGCGTCATTCCCAGCTGCGGTCCGAACGGCCCCTCATGCCCGATGAGCGGCGTCGCGCGCGCCATGTTCGTTCCAACCGTCACCGCCCAAAATCCCAATTGATCGTCCGGCAAGAGATACCCCGTGAAGCTCAGTAGCAGCGTCAGGACCAGCAGGATCACGCCCACACACCAATTGAACTCGCGCGGCCGTTTGTACGATCCCGTGAGCACGACGCGGAACATATGAAGCCACACCGTGATGACCATCAGATGCGCCGCCCATCGGTGCATATTGCGCAACAGTCGCCCGAACGGCACATCATGCTCCAAGTAGAGGATGTCCCGGAACGCTTGCACCTTGGTCGGATGGTAGTAGAACATGAGCAGGACGCCCGTGAACGTGAGGACGATGAAGAGATAGAAGGAGATCCCGCCCATGCCCCACGTGTAGCTGTAGCGCACAGCATCGCGATTGATCCGCGCCGGATGCAGGTGCAGGAAGACATTCGCCAAAACGGCAATGGCGCGATTGCGCGGTGTGGTGCGTTCATGCGGGACGCGAAAGATGGATCTCCAAAGTTGCGTGCGCTGCGGCTCCTTGAGGTCTTGTTTCAGTTCCTCGAGCTCCTCCTTGAGCCGCACCTTCAGGTGTTCGGTCTCCTCGCGAACGCGCTCCAGGACCCCAACGCCGCTTCGTCCCTCCTTCTCGCGGTCCATAGTGGCCCTCCCGTGAAAGAGATGGCGCGGGCTATGCCCTTCGCGCTCATACGGGGATATAAGCGCCGGGCTCGTTGAACTCCTTGGACGTATAGAGCCGGCTCACGTCCACGACGATCTGCCCCTGGGCGTCAAGCTCCACCTTCGCGCGATCCATCGGGCGCGGTGCCGGTCCTTCGAAGTTAATCCCTTCCATATCGAAGCCGCTGCCATGGCAGGGACATTTGAACTTGTTCTCCGTCGGGCTCCACATGGGCGTGCAGCCCAGATGCGTGCATCGAGCGTAGATCACGAAGAGCCGATCCGTCGTGCGCACCACCCAAATGCGATACTGCTCCTGGAACCGCGTGTCCACCCCCAAGCTGAAATCCGAAGGATAGCCAATCCGAAAGACGGGGCTCGGCTCAAAGAGCGCCCTGGGGAAGAAAAAGCGCAGGAACATGAGGAAATTGGTGGCCAGAAATCCCCAAACAGCGGTCCACACGAGGCGACGCCGCAGCTTATTGACCGTCTCCGTGAGCGACGAGGACTCAACCGCCTCCACGGCCGGCGCTTCCCGCTCGACGGTAGCAGGTGGCGATGTCTTCATAACCCTTCCCCCCGAAGGTCGAGGTCCACGCGCGAACTTCTCGCACCCCTGCCGACGGTGCGAAGACGCTCGCGGAGCGTAGGTGGATGGGAAACAAGAAGCGCTTCGGTTGCAAGACTGCTGTTCGCGCGCCCTCTCTCGGGCCGATTCCAGCGAATATGCGAATTATGATGACGCATGATCGCGCGAGTGCCTCGTGGCAAATCTCACCGCAGGACCGACCTCACCTTGCTGAGATGTTCGTCTTGAGAGCTGCGTCCTCTTGAAAGTCGTGTCCTCACCCCTCGCATGATGCCGGCTCCATGACCGCGCCTTGTTCCCCAGGCCGTTTAGAGGCTCTCTTATAATACGCCTCGCCTCACGCTGTCAATATCCGCGCCGCCGACTCGCATAGCGCCTACTGCCGCCCCTTGTCAGCCCGCCCGAGGGTATGCTAACTCTCCGAAGACACCGTTCTGAGAGGAGGCCGAAGATGAGACGAACGAGAGCCATTCTGATGCTCCTCATCGTCTGCTCCCCAATGATGACGAACGGATGGGCGCAATCCGGCCCCGCTCGTCTCGTCGTGAAGGCGGGTGCTCTGGTGGACGTCCGGCATGGGCGCGTGCTCGCGAATCACGCGATCCTCATCGAAGGGGATCGCATCAAGGAGGTGGGACCGGCCGACGCCATGCTGGCGCGTGTTCCGAAGGAGACTCCTGTGCTCGATCTCAGTCGTCTGACCGTCTTGCCAGGACTCATTGATGCGCACGTGCATTTGACGGCCAATCCGGAGCACGCGGGGTATCGCGCCTTGAGCGTCTCGGTGCCCCGAGAGGCGCTTCATGGAGCGGCCAATGCATGGCGCACGCTCCAAGCCGGATTCACGACCGTGCGAAATCTCGGAGCATCTGGCTACGCTGACGTCGCCCTACGAGATGCCATTGCGGAAGGCGATGTCCCTGGACCGCGCATGCTCGTCTCTGGTCCGGCGCTCGGCATCACTGGCGGCCATTGTGACAACAACCTGCTCGCTCCGGAATTTCGATATAAGGCCGAGGCCGTGGCCGATGGGCCCTGGGCCGTCCGCGCGAAAGTTCGCGAAGTGATCAAATATGGGGCAGACCTCATCAAGGTCTGTGCCACCGGCGGCGTCCTCTCTAAAGGCGACCAGCCGGGGACGCAACAGTACACTTTCGAAGAGCTTCAGGCCATCGTGGAAGAGGCACACAAGCTCGGACGAAAGGTCGCCGCGCACGCGCATGGAGCGGAGGGGATCAAAGCGGCGATCCGCGCCGGCGTCGACTCCATCGAACATGCGAGCTTCATTGACGAAGAGGGCCTCCGGCTGGCGAAGGAGCGAGGGACATATCTCGTCATGGACATCTACAACCACGAGTTCATCATCCAGCATGGGGAACGCGTGGGCATGCTTCCCGAAGCGTTGGAGAAGGAGCGACGCGTCGGTCCCATTCAACGGGAGAATTTCGCACGCGCCGTGCGCGCCGGTGTCAAGATCGCCTTCGGTACGGATGCCGGCGTCTATCCCCACGGTGATAACGCGAAACAATTCGCCTACATGGTCAAGTACGGGATGACGCCTCTTGATGCTCTCCGCTCGGCGACGATTTGGGCGGCCGAGCTGCTCGGATGGGCAGATCGCGTCGGCGCTCTCGAACCGGGGATGTTCGCCGACCTCATCGCCGTCGAGGGAAATCCGCTCGCGGACATCACGCTTCTGGAACGCGTCGTCTTCGTCATGAAGGGAGGAGTCGTCGTGAAGAACGTTGCGCGATGAGCGAATTCACGCGATCACCACAGCTCGATGCCGGTCAACTCGCGCAGAAGGTTCACTGAATGCGCGCGCGCCTCGGCCTCGACCTCGGCAAACCGCTCATCGCCGAGCTGCTCTCGCAGTTTGTGCACATGGCGTTCAATGGCTTGAGCCAACGGAGAGTTCGTTTCCGGCAACAGGCGTTGCGCGTGGAAATAACACGCCAAGGCATGGCGGTAGTTCGCTTGCGCCGCTTGTACCTGGCCCAATCCGAACAGAAGTTCGGCGAGCAAGAAGCGATCCCCTTCGGTATGAGCCGCGCGCACTCCCTCTCCGTAGGTGTGCGCGGCCTCGGTGTATTTGCCAGCCAGGAAATAGGCGGAGCCGAGACTCACTAAGACCAACCGATGCTCCCGCCGAAAGTCGTGGTTCCCGCGAGCGCGCTCGAGCGCTTGTCGCAAGAGCGCGATCGCGGCTTCAGGCCGCTCGCGATTCAGCTCGATCGCCCCGGCGGCATACAAAGCCATCACTTCCAAACGCGGTCGCCGTGTTCTTCGGGCCAACTGCGCCGCTTCCTGAAAGTGTCGCACCGCGTCCTCCAAACGGTTCACCTGCGCCGACGCGCGCGCCAGATCGAAATGCGTTTCGGCCTCGGCTCGCACATCGAGTAGCTCACGGCGCAGCGCGAGCGCCTTCGTGAAGTATTCGATCGCACGCTCCGCCTGCCCGAGCGCCATATACGCGCGGCCGATGTTGTAGGTCGTGTTGGCAACGCCGCGCTCGTCCTTGGCTTTCTTCCTCACCGGAAGTGCCTGCTCATACATGGCCAGCGCTTCCGGCGCTTGGCCTCGCGCCAGCAGACAATTCCCCAACCCATTCAATGCGTTCCCTTCGGCACGACGATTCTTCACTTTCCGTGCCAGATCGAGGACCTGACGATACAGCCGCTCCGCCTCTTCGTGCTGCCCCATCACGTAATGAGCATATGCCATCTGATGCAACACCTCAGGCTCTCCCTTCCGATCCTTGACCTCGCGCTTCAGCTCCAACGCCTGCGCATAGGCGTTGAGCGACTGTTCCGGCTTCCCCATGCGGAAGAGATAAGTGTCGCCAATGGCCATGAGCGTGACACTCATCCCGCGTCGATCCCGATGCCGACGCTGAAGCTGCAGCGCCTCGTCGTAATAGCGCAACGCCTCCTCGAAATCCCCAAGCTCGGCCAAGCTCTCCGCCGTCCGATAGAGCGTGCGCAATCGGCGCGGATACTCCTCGACGCGAGTTTCCACCTGCACTTCGCGGAATAGAGGATCGGAGGGCCATGTGGGCTGCTGAGAGGCCCATCCAACGCCCCCCGTGAGAAGAAGCGCCATCCCGATGAGTCCACCTCTCACGCCGTGCCCTCGATGCATCGGGGTCATTGTATCACGTTCGATCGAGCGATTTCACCCCTTGGGCGATCACGGCGAGTGCGAGAGAACTTCCACCTCCGGTCCTGAAAGCGTGATGAAGTCATCTGGGTCGCGCACGCGAGATGCGGCGAAGAGGCGGACGCGGGTATCGCGTGGTGCGATTTTCACGGCCGCGCGCAGGACGTCCCCCATTCCAATCCCGTCAGCGTAGAGCGCCAGTCGGAGGCCTCCCGCATCGGGATCGGGTTCGCGCACGACCTCAGTGAAGTCTCCTCGCTCGATCCGACCCACTGCCGCCCCCTCAATGCGTAACCGCACCTCAACGGCCCGCGGCATCAGGGCGCTCTCCTGCTGCCCCACGTTCTCAACGCGAAGCACAAGAGAAGACGCTCGAATTTCTCCCTGCACCTGCAACTTCGGCTCCATGGCCCCGCCGCGCACCAGGAGCGCGATCTGCGCCAACGGGAGTGCTGCTTCCGAATACCAGAGCACGTAGCCGCGCTTCCACATCCCCGGCACCGTCTCGATGGCCTCGATTTGACGACGCACGGCGCGTGCCGTCGGCAAGCGACACGCGAGCCGATCTCCAGAACGGAGAACGTGCTCTCCCACACGAGACGTCGCGCGTGCTTCCATGATGACGACATATTCCCCGGAGAAATCCGTTGGAACGCGCATGCGCACCTCGGCAAGCCCAAGAGGATAGCTCTCCACGAGCCGTAGGCCGAACCGCCGCCAAAGACTCAACGGGTGAGCGGCGCCCAACGCGAAGATGACCTTTCCCTCCGAATCGAGGAGAAAGCATTGCCCCTGAGCCCGCCCTTCGACATAGAAAGGAACGCCCCATCGTTCGAACCGACGGATCCAAGAGCTGATCTCCCGAACGTCTACGCCCGCGCGCAGCGATGCCAGATTCTTCGGAACCTCCTCCGACGTCAGACGGAGGACGAAGAAGTCGAGTCGGCGAAGGAGATCCGAGAGGACGCGCTCTCGCTCCCATGCGATCGGAATCGTCGCCGAAAGCGTCAGCGGACGCGGCAATCGTGCGCGCACGCGCGCAAGCACGCGCTCGTACTGCTCCACCGGCGCGCCCGCGGGAAGGTCCAGATGAAGACCGGCGCAGGAGACGCCGACATTCTTGGCGCGTTCGATAGCTTCGCGCAGAAGCGTCACCATCTGTTCGGCGAGCGATGTCTCAGAGAGTCGAGACAATCGCTCGACGAAGCGCGTCGTTCCCCCGATAATACAGATCAGCTCGCTCGGTAGAGGCGGCGCCTTCGGTCGCACCTCCGACGCCCACCTCAGACGCTCATCGCCGGCGTCCAGATCGCCGAGCTTGAGGAAGATCCTTCGCGGCCCGATGAGTCGGAGCGCTCGCTCATCATCCCTCGTCGCCGTCCACGCCGCATGTTCGATCCACACCGCGCGCTCCAGCGGTCGCGAACGTTCGGGTTCTGGTGGGCCGCATCCGCTCAGCGAACCAATAGCGAGCCCACAAGCGATGAACCCGCGAACGCCGAAGCGCACGTCCATCAGCTCGGATTATACCGCACCCGGGCCGAGGCGGTCGCTCGTCCCGCCCCCGAAACCTCAGCTCGCATCCCGAAATACGTTCCTCCGTAGGAGACGCCTGCCGTTGAAGCCCGATCGGCGCAGGCGATCCATGCCCCAAGCAACGGCCAACCATCCGGCGCAGATCAACACGATGCCGAACGCGAACCATCGTCCGTAAAGGCCCGTCGGGGAATACGGCTCGGTGATCTCGTGCAGATGCTCGCTGTTTGGCCACAGGCCCGCTTCAGCCAATTCGTGGAAGGCATAGATGAGGATTTGCCCGGCGAAGAGGAGGAGAAAGATGCTCGTGACTTGGAAAAAGAGCTTCAGATTGATGAGGTGCCCGAACCGCGCCCACAGCAGCGCCATGAGGATCGCTGCCCCTAAGCCCAGAAGAGCCCCCCAGAAATACCGTCCCCGAACTTGCATGAGCATGAGCGCCGTCTCCATCCCTTCGCGCGTGATCATCACCGTGGTGAAGGCGAACATGCCCAGCCACGCCGCGCGCGGCGTACGTCGCGCCGCGATCTCATCAATCTGCCGATGCATGATCTGCTTCAATCGCGGCGCCGTCCGCCACATGTGGATCACCAACGTCGCCACGAGCACGGCGGCGACCACGCTGAAAATCCCCTCCCAGAGCGCCTGATTCACCTCCTGCAAAAGCCAATAGCCGAGGATCGCACTTGTCAGAACCGAGAACCCTACGCCGACGTAGACCGCCGGAATCAATCCCATCCGTCCCGTCTTTCGCAAGTACGTCAGCGTGATGGCGACGATCAAGAACGCTTCGAACCCCTCGCGCAAGACGATGACGAAGGCTTGCGTCATCTCTTTTCCCTCCTCACCGTACATGCGCGGCCCCGACGAGCCGCAAGAAGGGACTGTAGCAGAATCGAAAAAGGTTTTCAATTTCAATCTTGGCGCGAACGGAGGCCGACGGGAGGGAGAAGCCCATCAGGCCGAGGGAGAGGGGACGACGGAGATGTCGCGCTCCGTCACCGAGAAGATCTCCATGCGCTCGAGGGCGCTTTTGACCAAGCGAGGGACATCCAGAGGCGCTTCGATCGCTTCCACGCGCTCCAAACGCGCATGCGTCTCCGGATGGCGAGGGGCGAAGAGGATGCAACAGTCCTCGTAGGGCAGGATGGAAATCTCGTACGTCCCGATCTGACGGGCCAGCCGCACGATCTCCGCCTTGTCCCAACCGACGAGCGGTCGCAAAACGAGCATGCGGGTCGCGGCGTCCACGCAGGCCAGATTCTTCATCGTTTGGCTGGCGACCTGACCGAGGCTCTCACCCGTGGCCAAGGCTCCATACCTATATGTCTGTGCGATCCGTTCGGCCACGCGATGCATGAACCGGCGAAAGAGGATCGTCCAAAGCGGTGGGGGAGTGACACGCGAGACCTCGACCTGGATCTCCGTGAAGTGCGGCACATAAATGGTGAGTGCTTCGGCGCGCCAGCGAGCGAGGACGCGTCCCAGCTCCAGTACCTTCTCCTTAGCTTTCTCACCGACATACGGCGGGCTGTGAAAGTACACAGCGTCTACGGCCACACCGCGCTTCATGAGCATCCATCCGGCGACGGGACTATCAATGCCTCCTGAGAGCAACAGGAGCGCGCGACCGGCGACACCGACGGGAAGCCCTCCAGGACCGGGAATACGTTCAGAGCCGAGGAAGACGCCTTCCTTTCGCACCTCGACTTCGAGAACGACCTCTGGTGCTCTCACCTCCACGCGGAGCTCAGGGAGCGCTTGTGAAACCGCGTGCCCCAATTCGCGGTTAATCTCCATCGAGTTCAGAGGGAAGGCCTTGAAGCTTCGACGCGCTTCGATCTTGAACGTTCGCGCTCCGCGCGCCAGAGCGCGGCGGGCGAGTTCGACGGCAGCTTCTCGCATGCAGTCCAGATCATGCGGCACAGCGAGAACCACGCTGAAGCTCTTCACCCCGAAAACTCGCGAGAGACGTTCGCACACCCCCTGCGGATCCCCGGAAGGATGGAGATAGATTCGTCCCCACTCGACCTGAATTTCCTCCTTCGAGAGACCGGTCGCCCGCTGGATGTTCGCAACCAGCCGACGCACGAAATCCGGGCGATTTTTCCCCTTGATGCCGATCTCGTCGTAGCGAACGAGGATGGCGTGCCTCATCGTCGAGTGAACGTCAGCGTCGCACGGGATGCTTCGATTGCGAGTCGCTCCACGGCGTGCTGGAGGGCATGCACGGCCCACTCGATGTCCTCCACGGTCGTGTAGCGAGAGAAGCTGAAGCGCAGGCTCGAGTCAATGACTTCGGGTGGCAAACGCATAGCCTCCAGGACATGACTGCGCCGCCGCTTCCGACTCGCGCACGCGGCCCCTGTGGAGGCGAATATGCCCTCTTCCTCCAGCGCATGCAGTAAGACTTCGGCGGGGATCCCGGGGAACGAAACGTTCACGGTCGTCGGGACGCTCCGCTCGGGCGAATTGATTCGCGCTCTGTCGATCCGCCGCACGCCGTCGAGGAAACGCTCGCGCAAGGTCCGGAAATACGCGAGTCTCTCCTCCAGATTCTCGCACGCCAACTCCAGCGCGCGCGCCAACGCGACGATCCCAGCCACGTTCTCCGTCCCCGAGCGCAACCCTCGCTCCTGTCCCCCACCAGAGAAGAGCGGCACGAGCCGTACCCCCTCGCGCACGATGAGCGCGCCCGTGCCTTTGGGCGCGTGAATCTTGTGCCCGCTGATCGTATAGAGATCCACCCC
The DNA here is from genome assembly GCA_025055075.1 of Blastocatellia bacterium. Lineage (NCBI taxonomy): Bacteria > Pseudomonadati > Acidobacteriota > Blastocatellia > Blastocatellia bacterium. The sequence goes on along the minus strand of JANWYV010000034.1, from coordinate 59,752 downwards.
GCGCAGATCGACGGGCGTCTTCCCGATGGCTTGCACCCCATCGGAATGGACGACGATCTCCGGATTCCGACGCTTCACGCGCTCAGCGATCTCGGAGATCGGTAGAATTGTCCCCAGCTCGTTATTGACGTGCATGATCGAGACGAGGATCGTCCCCGGCGTGAGGGCGGCTTCGACGGCCTCCGGAGTCACCAGGCCGTCCGCATCCACATCGAGATAGGTCACGCGGAATCCCTCAGCCTCCAAATCTCGACAGCTCTCCAGGACGGCCGGATGCTCGATCTTCGTCGTGATGATGTGTATCCCTCGACGCCGCAAGGCGCGGGCCACACCCTTGATCGCCAGATTATCCCCCTCCGTGCCTCCGGATGTGAAGATGACCTCGTTCTCCTTCACGCCCAGCAGACGCGCGATCGTCGCCCGACTCTCACGCACGGCTCGTTCAGCCTCCACGCCTTTTCGATGCAGGCTCGAGGGGTTGCCAAAGCGATCCTGCCAGTAGGAAGCCATCGCTTCCACGACTTCCGGAGCAACCGGCGTCGTCGCATTATTGTCCAGATAGACCTCACGCCGCATAGGGAGATAGTTTAGCCCATTCGAACGGATGGGGAAAGCGCGGGTCTGCATCCCCCCACGCGGATGAGGAAGCGCGCTCACGCCCCGAGCGCGTCCGTCCTCTGCGCCTCGGGGAGACAGGCGACGAGCATGTCCGGCAGCGCCTCCCATCGCTCCGAGGGGGGGATCAAATACACGCCCGCCACATGCGGTCGAAGCTGTGCGATCAATTCGCGAGCGATGCGCATGCCTTCGGCGCTTTCGTTCTCCTGCGCCCGACGCAGCCGTTCGCGCAACACCTCGGGAATGGTGATCCCCGGCACTTCGTGATGAAGGAACTCGGCATGGCGCGCGCTCTTGAGCGGGAGGATGCCCACGAGGATGGGGAGACCGAACGCGAGGCAACGTTTCCAAAACCACTCGAAGCGCGGCAGGTCGAAAACCGGCGTCGTGACGATGAAATGCGCTCCAGCTTCCACGCGCTCCTCGAGCTTACGAAACTCGGCCTCGACGTCCTCAGCGCCAACCTGCGCGAGCACACCGACGCGAAAGTCCGTCGGCGATCCGATATCGTTTCCGGTCAATGTGCGTCCTCGATTCAAGCCCTCGATGATTTTCACCAATCCCGTTGCGCTCACGTCGTGGGCCGAGGGCCAGCGCGGCCATTCGCCGACGCTCGCGGCCTCTCCCGTGAGGGCTAAGACGTTGCGCACGCCGAGCACGGCCGCTCCGAGCAACTCCGAATGAATCGCCGCGAGCGTGCGATCCCGACAGGAGAGATGCCAGATCGCCTCGACGCCCGCCTGCGTCTGAATCACGTGGGCGAAGACGAAGCTCGAGAGGCTCACGCGCGCTTCGGGCGGATCGTGCACGCTCACGGCATCCACACCACACTGTGCGAGTCGGCGAATGTGCTCGATCGGCGTCCGATAGTCCACTCCTCGAGGGGGGTGCACTTCCACCACCACGACGAATTCGCGCCCCAAGCGTTCGCGAAACCTCGCTGGGAGCACCGCGGAGGACGCGGTCGTCAGCTCCTCCCTCACCCCAACGGACACGGCGACGCGCTGTCGCACGCGTCGAGGGACCTGGCCGCGCACGACGACGCCCATCGCCCGAATATGTTCAGGCGTCGTCCCGCAACAACCGCCGAGGATATTGGCGCCTGCTTCGACGAAACGGCGCGCGTACTCCCGCAGGTATTCCGGCGAGGAGAGATAGATCGTCCGCCCGCCGATGAACTGCGGCACGCCCGCATTCGGCATGATGGAGACGGGCAGCTCGGTCGTCGTCAAGAATTCGTAGATGATGTCGTAGGTCATCTGCGGCCCGCTGCAATTGACGCCCACCACATCGGCGTCGGCAGCGGCCAGCGCTTCCAGAGAGCGGCGCAGATCGTCTCCGAATTTCGATTTCCCATCCTCCAGAAACGTCATCTGCGCGATGATGGGCGTCGTGGGCGAGACGGTCTTGGCCGCGCGCACGGCCTCGAGAGCCTCCAGTAAGCTCGGATGCGTCTCGATGATGATGACGTCCACCCCCTCATCCACGAGGATAGCGATCTGCTCGACATATGCCGCCGAGAGATCGTCCAAGGTGAGATTCCCATAGGGCTTGACCAACGCGCCCAACGGTCCCACGGAACCCGCGATGAAGACCTCCTCGCCGCTCATCCGCACGGCCTCGCGCGCGATTCGAACAGCCGCCCGATTGATGGCCTCCAACTCCGATTCCAATCCATATTCGGCCAGACGCAGCCGGTTCGCTAGGAACGTGTTCGTCTCAATCAACTGCGCGCCCGCTCGAATGTAGTCGAGGTGAATCTGGCGAATGAGGTCCGGATTGGTGAGGTTCTGTTCCATGAGCGCCTTGGGCTCGATCCCACGAGCCAGAAGGAGCGTTCCCATCGCTCCGTCGGCCAGGAGCACTTCCCGATTGAGCCGATCCAGAAACGTTGTGCCCATTGTCCCGTAATTCTACCGAAGGCCTTCGGCCTTGACCATCGTGCCTTTCCGCGTTCGCTCTGGCGAACGTCGTCCCATCATCTTCGTCGCAGGACCTCTCGGCAACGCGAAGTACGCTAGATGCGATCGGCATCCACTTCGGCAATCGCTCGCTCCGAAGCCAGGCACATCACCCTGTGCGGCGGCCCTCACGCGTTGGTGCACTTGACATTCGCGCGCGGCGTCGCCCAACAGGACGACGACGCCGATGATGCGCGCCCATCGGTGAGTCGTCAGATGGTCAATGTGCCATCGCTTCGATTTCCGACGCTGAAGATGCCGGGCCAAGCGCGCTCTGAGGCCGCGCGCTGCTCGTCCCGTGTACACATACGTTCCGGGAGCAAACGTCTTGAGACCGAACCGCCCGACGCGAATACGCGCCTCGCGCTCCAAGCGCACGATCACGCAATAGACACCGCTTTCCCCTGTCATCCCGCGCCTCCAGAAGTAACCGGGCGGACAGCAGAGGGCACGTTGACGACCGCCGGATTCCCCACCGAATCATTCCATGGGAAGAGACCAGCACGCCGTCGCGATCTCGCCGGGCGAGCAGGCCTACGAGTGGGCGCACGACGCGTCGGTTCGATCACGCGCTCCACGCGTTCGCCCGCGCGCAGAACCCCTGAACGAACGAGCGTGACGCGCCCGCCGCGCCAGAGGCGATAATTCTCAAATCGCACGGGCAAGCCCCGACTTCGCATCGGGTCTGGCCCATCCATGACGTGAAAATGGAGATGCGGTTGTGGACTTGCTCCAGAATTCCCACATTCGGCCAGGACTTGACCGCGCTTCACGTGATCCCCTCGCTTCACGCGCACCGATCCTCGCTTCAGATGCGCGAGCACGCTGAATTCCCCATGGCCGTGATCAATGACGATGTAATTGCCGAAGATCTGGCGTGGATCCTCTCCCGAGGGCTGCGCTCTTCGCAAGCGCGTCGCGACCGGAGGACGGTCGGGCTCGCCATCCACAGCGCGCACGACGCGTCCATCGGCCGGTGCCAGGACCTTCCGACCGAAGGCGTAAAAATCCGCGAGCGACCACGCTACGCCGTCGCGAGTCGGTCGCGCACGGCGCGCTGCCCTGGCTCTGGCGCGCGCTTCTGGGGGACGGCGATCGCTTCCCCCTCGCTCGTAGATGAAGTCGTACGCGAAGGCTTGTGCATCGGCTCGCTGCCGATGTCCCTCGAAGACCTCATGCCCGCGCCACACGCGCCACACTCCGTTGAAGGGGAGCGTGAATCGCGTCTTCTGTTGATAGCGAAGCAAGGAGACGCGATGCGTCTGCTGCCATAACCGATCTTCCGCGCGGAAGAAGATCGCATACTCGATGCTCTCGGGCGCGCGCTCGCGATGTCCCGCGTGATCGCGCCATCGCACTTCCCCCTTCGGCGGAAGGCGATTCGATCCTCCTTCCATCACGCGCTGGATCGCGGGCGGATCGAGCCGCGTCTCGTCCACCACGCGCCCCTCGCTCACATAGCGCACGCGGATCTCTCGAAGCTCGACCTCGCTGTCATGCGGGTTCGCCAGGATGAGATGATAATGCCAATTCTGATCCCCCTCTCGAATCTCCACGAACACGGGATCCGGCTGCGTGCGAATGCGCAAGGCGCGCTCCCCAGCGGGTTCGGCCACCACTTCAGGCGAGAGCGTGCGAGGATCGGCTTCGGGAACGCCCGTGCCGAAGATGCGAAATGTCTCGACCATGGCGCGGAAACCCGGCAGATACGACGCGTATTTCGACTTCGGCGCGATGTACACGAGCAAGTAGACGGAACCGCGATGGACAATCGTGTACCGAGTCACTCGTTTCTCCCGTCCTTCGAAAGTCACCTGATGCGCCGTCGCTCCCGAGAGCGTCAGGACGCGCTCCTCTTGGATCGTCAAGCCACCGAAGATCGTCGCCAACGCTCCCCGGTCCATGTCGAAGAGTTGTCGGGGATGGAGTGTGAGGTTCGGCACCGGATCGAACATGTTCAACACGGCCATGACCTCTGGATCATCCTGCGCCATGAAGATCGCGGTTTCGCTGCCCGAACCGGATTGCACCCGCAGGTTCCATTGCGCGGGTCGGTAGTAGAGCGAGCATCCATGCTTTTCGTTCACATACTGCTCCCACCGATCCTCGGCGCGCTCGGTCGGCGCGAAGGCGAACCCCACCGTCACGATGAGCAACAGACCGATCGCCTTCTTCCGCACGACGCACATCGAATCAGGGTAAGGCGCCACGATCAATTTTCAAGATCGTATGCAATAACACGGTCGCGCCGTTGGCCAAATCCTCGGGGCGCGTGTATTCCTGAGGAGAGTGACTGATGCCACCAACGCTCGGCACGAAGATCATGCCGGTTGGAGCAATACGCGCCATGTTCTGCGCATCGTGTCCGGCGCCACTCGGCATGAAGATCGCGCGCAGGCCCAGCTCGCGAGCTGTCTCCGCGATGAGCTGACGCACGCGCGCATCGGTTGGAGCGGGGATGGCCGTCGCATCAATGGGTGTGAAAGTGATCGTCACACTGCGTCGGTTCTCGATGGCGCGAGCCTCGTCGCGAATGCGTTCGAAGAGCTGTTCGATCTTCTCGGCCGAGAGATCGCGCAGCTCCAGACTCATGCGGACGCGCCCCGGGATGACGTTGACAGCACCGGGCTCAGCGACGATACGACCGACGGTTCCCACCTGACGTCCGGGTACGCTCGTCACCACGCGATTCACAGCGAGGATCAGTTCGGCCGCTGCCACGAGCGCATCGCGGCGCTGATTCATCGGCGTCGTCCCTGCGTGATTGGCGAACCCTTCGACCTCCACGTCCCACCGTCGGATGCCGACGATCCCCTCGACGACGCCAATCTGCGCGCCCTCGGCTTCGAGCACCCCTCCCTGTTCGACGTGCAGTTCGAGGAAGGCTTTGACTTCTCCCGGACGGCGCACGGCCTCAGCGAGCCGATCCGGATCACCGCCTATCGCGCGGATACCGTCGCGCACGGTTTTCCCACTATTGGTGACGACGGCCAGCGCCTCCGGCGTCAATGCCCCGATGAGCGCCCGACTGCCGAAAAGGCCTCCCTCTTCGGCAGCGAAGACGATCACTTCCAATGGATGTCGCGTCATCACGCCGTGCGCATTCAGCACTTCGATGCATTCGATGGCGCCGATGACGCCAACGACGCCATCGTAGCGCCCGCCATTGGGCACAGAATCAATGTGCGAACCGAAGACGATCGGGGGCAGATGCGGCTCGCGACCCTCGCGACGTCCGATGATATTGCCCGCCGGATCCACGCGCACAGTCAGACCCGCTTGGCGCATGAGCGAGATGATATACGCCCGCCCTTGAAGATCCGCCTCGCTGAAGGCCAGGCGGCTAACGCCCCCGCGCGGGTCCTTTCCGAATTCGGCCAAACGAAGGATGCGCTCCTCCATCCGCGCCGCATTCGCACGTAGTGTGACTTCCTGCGCGGATACGGCGCCACACAACGCAGTGAGCAACAGGATGCTCCCCAATCCCAATCGGCGCACGCTCATTTTCCTCCTCCCTAGGAAAGAATGATCATGCGCTCGCGATCCCCTATACTCAAGCGCGACGAACGCGAGGCCGAGCGCGCTGTTCACGTCTTACGCCGATAGAGATGCGGACTCAGGCCGAGGAAGGCCTCGGCAGCCTCCATGAGCGTCTCCGAGAGCGTCGGATGCGGATGGATCACTCTCTCCAATTCCGAAGCGCGCGCGCCCATCTCGATGGCCAGGACGCCTTCGGCGATCAGCTCTCCAGCTCCCACCCCGACGATGCCCACGCCGAGGATTCGCTCGTTCTCCGGATCGAGGATGAGTTTTGTGACCCCCTCGGGGCGATCCAAGGTCACCGCTCGCCCAGACGCCGCCCATGGGAAGCGCGCGACCTTGATCGGACGATTCTCTTGTCGCGCTTGCGTCTCCGTCAATCCGCACCACGCGATCTCCGGATCGGTGAAGACGACGGCTGGGATCGCGCGCGGCGCGAACGCCGCCTGGCGTCCGACGATCGCTTCCACGGCCACGCGAGCCTCATGCATGGCCTTATGCGCGAGCATCGGTTCGCCCACGACATCGCCGATGGCGAAGATCGTCGGCTCCGCCGTGCGCCGCTGAGCGTCCACCTGCACGAAACCGCGAGCATCGCGTTCCACGCGCGTGCGCTCCAGCCCGAGATCCTGCGCGTTCGGCTTCCGCCCAACGCAAACGAGGACCTTCTCGAACACGCGTTCCGTCGGCGGCGGAACGGCATGTCCCCCGACGCCTTCCAAACGCACGCGCACGCCCTCGGCTTCCTCTCGAAGGTCCGCGACAACGGTATTGACGAGGACAGCCTCAAAGAGCGACTCGATCCGACGAGCCAAAACGGATGCGAGATCGCGATCCACGCCGGGCAAAATCCCCGGCATCATCTCCACGAGCGTCACCCGCGCGCCGAGCATGGCATAGACCGTGCCGAGTTCGAGCCCAATGTATCCCCCGCCCACCACAAGCAGCGTGCGCGGCACGTCCTCCAGCTCCAGAGCGCGCGTCGAATCCATGATGCGCGGACTCGACATGGGAATCCCCGGCAATTCTGCGGGCCGCGATCCGGTCGCCAAGATCGCTTGTTGAAAGCTCACGCGCTCGACATCACCGGAATCGGTCTCCACCAGAAGCGTCCGCGCATCCAGCAATCGCGCGCGCCCGCACACGTAACGCACGCCGCGTTGCTCGGCCAACAGCCGCAGGCCGCCCGTCAGTCGGTCCACCACGCTCCGCTTCCATGCTCGCAGACGGTCCAGATCAATTCGTGGGGTCGAGAACGCGATCCCCCATCGCTCAGCCTCTCGCACTTCCGCGAGCACGCGCGCGACGTGCAAAAGGGCCTTCGACGGAATGCACCCGACGTGCAAACAGACGCCACCAGGCGTCGGCTCTTGACCGATCAAAGTCACTGAGAGTCCGAGGTCTGCTGCGCGAAAGGCAGCCGCATATCCTCCCGGCCCACTTCCGATGACCACCAACGGCGTTGAACTCGTTCGCTCCATATCGAACTCCTCCGCACGCTCGCGTCTCGACCGCTTGGCACGAAGGGAGCGAAAATTACGCTATCGCCCCTCGAACCCGCAAGCGCCCCACTGACGATCGCGCGCTCACGTGAGCATGGGGATCTTCACGCCCTTAGCGCGCGCCGTCGCAATGGCCTCTTCGTACCCAGCATCAGCATGACGCGCGATGCCGATCCCCGGATCGTTCGTGAGCACGCGCTCGAGCCTCAAGGCGCCCTCCCGCGTCCCGTCGGCGACGATCACCTGTCCGGCGTGCAGACTGTATCCGATGCCCACACCCCCGCCGTGATGGAAGGCGACCCACGAAGCGCCGGACGCCGTATTGAGCAACGCGTTGAGGATCGGCCAATCGGCAATCGCATCGCTGCCGTCTTTCATCCCCTCGGTCTCGCGATATGGAGACGCGACCGATCCGCAATCGAGATGATCGCGACCGATGACGATGGGGGCCGAGAGCTTTCCTTCGCGCACCAGGTCATTAATGGCCAATCCAAACTCGGCGCGTTCGCCGTAGCCGAGCCAACAGATGCGCGCCGGCAATCCTTGAAATCTCACCTTCTCGCGCGCGAGCGTGATCCAACGGCGCAAGATACGATCTTCGGGGAATAGCTCCAGCACCAATTCATCCGTCTTGCGAATGTCTTCGGGATCGCCCGAGAGCGCCACCCAACGGAATGGCCCTCGTCCCTGACAGAAGAGCGGCCGAATGTAGGCGACGACGAACCCGGGGAACTCGAAAGCGTCCTTCACGCCCGCCAACTCCGCTTGCTTGCGAATGTTGTTGCCGTACTCGAACGTGACGGCCCCCTGGCGTTTGAGCGCGAGCATGGCTTCGACATGTCGGGCGATCGAATCATACGCGCGCTTGATGTAGTCCGACGGATTCGTACGGCGCAACTCCGCCGCCTGTTCGACGCTCAGGCCAGCCGGGATATAGCCGTTCAACGGATCATGAGCGCTCGTTTGATCGGTGAGGACATCGGGGACGATGCCCCGCCGCACGAGTTCAGGCAAGACCTCGGCGCAATTTCCGACCAATCCGACCGAGAGCGCTTCGCCTCGCGCCTTGGCCTCCAATACCCAGCGCAGCGCTTCCTCCAGATCGAAGCTCATGCGATCGCAATAGCCCGTGCGGATGCGCCGTTCAATGCGCGCGGGATCCACCTCGATGCCCAAATAAGCCGCCCCGTTCATCGTGGCCGCTAGGGGTTGCGCGCCGCCCATCCCCCCCATTCCTCCGGAGACGACGAGCCGCCCGCGCAAATCCCCACCGAAATGCCGCTCGGCTACAGCGGCGAAGGTTTCGAACGTTCCCTGCACGATGCCTTGCGTCCCGATGTAAATCCAACTCCCCGCCGTCATCTGCCCGTACATGATGAGGCCCATGGCCTCCAAGCGCAGGAATTCGTCGAGCGTCGCCCAATGGGGCACGAGATTCGCATTCGCGATGAGCACGCGCGGCGCCCACTCGTGCGTGCGGAAGATGCCGACGGGTTTGCCCGACTGCACCAGGAGCGTTTCGTCATTCTCCAACTCTCGCAGGGAGCGGACGAGCGCTTCGAAACATTCCCAATTGCGTGCGGCCTTCCCAGCTCCTCCATAGACGATAAGCTCATCGGGCTTCTCCGCCACCTCGGGATCGAGATTGTTCATCAACATGCGCAGGGCGGCCTCTTGATGCCAGCCCTTGCACGTCAACTCGCGACCGCGTGGGGCTCGAATGACGCGCGATGTCATATCCCCCCTCCTCCAACTCCGAAGTCTCACGACGCGACCAAAGTATACCACCGCGCGAGCCCAAGGGGCGATTTCTCCGCGTTGCTCCCCCGCTTGCCAGGAAAAAGTCAGTCGTCAGGGGGTCGCGTGTTCCTCGCGATTCTTCCGATGGCGTATTCCGAAGCGAGGAGGTGAGCGTCCGAAAGACCACCCGTCAGGATTCGTCCCCTTCTGCCAATGCGGCTTCCTCGAACCTGGCGAATCAAGGTGTGCGGAGCGCGCACCAATCTCCGGCTCGAGGATCTTTCCGAGACGGACCTCCCAATTCGGCCCTGGGCCACGCGTGCTCGCTTTACGCCTCCGATTGCGCGATCTCGCGAAGCGCATCGCGCGCGGCGTTGAGCGTCGCCTCGATCTCCGCCTCACCATGTGCCGCGCTCACAAAGGCTGCCTCAAATGGTGAAGGCGGCCAATAGATCCCTCGCTTCAACAACCCATGGAAAAACCTCCGAAAGCGCTCCCGATCGCTCGAAGCCGCCGAGGCCCAATCCGTGACCTCGCGATCAGTGAAGAAGACTGACAGCATTGACGCGATGTGATTGACCCGAACGGGCACGCCGCAACGTTCGGCCTCCGCTTGGATTCCCTCGGCCAAGCGGGCCGTCAGGCGTTCGAGCCGCGGATAGAGCGTCTCCCGCTCGCGCTTGAGAATGCGCAGCGTCGTGAGTCCGGCCACCATAGCCAACGGATTCCCCGAGAGCGTGCCCGCTTGATAGACCGGTCCTTCGGGAGCGACCCAACGCATGATCTCCTCCCGTCCACCGAAAGCGCCAACGGGCAGCCCGCCGCCAATGATCTTCCCCAAACACGTCAGATCGGGGCGAATGCCATAGAGCCCCTGCGCGCCGTGATATCCCACGCGAAACCCCGTCATCACTTCATCGAAAATGAGGAGTGCGCCATGTCGCTCGGTCAACGCGCGCACTTTCGACAAAAAGCCGGGCCTCGGAAGAACGCAGCCCATGTTTCCCACGACCGGTTCTAGGATCACGCCAGCGATGTCCGGCCCGTGCGCGTCGAACGTCTCCTGCAATGCGTTCTCATCATTGAATGGGATGACGAGGGTTTGCGCGGCCAGTTCGGGAAGCACCCCTGGGCTATCGGGGAGGCCCAAGGTCGCGACGCCAGACCCAGCGCGCACCAGAAGCGCATCGGCATGGCCATGATAACAGCCCTCGAATTTCACGATCTTGCGACGCCCAGTGACGGCGCGGGCCAACCGAATGGCGCTCATGGTCGCTTCGGTGCCCGAGTTGGTCATCCGCACCTTCTCGATAGAGGGCAGCGCTTCGCGAATCTCTTCGGCCATCTCCACCTCCCAAGCGGTCGGCGCGCCATAGGACGTCCCTCGCCGCACGGCCTCCTCGAGCGCTCGCACCACTTCCGGATGCGCATGGCCAAGGATCATCGGCCCCCAAGAGCCCACATAGTCAATGAAGCGGTTCCCATCGGCATCTTCGAGGTACGCTCCGTATGCCGAACGAATGAAAAGCGGCTCTCCGCCGACGGCGCGAAACGCGCGCACGGGACTATTGACTCCGCCGGGGATCACCTGCACCGCTCGACGAAACCATTCGGACGATTGCGTTCGCAACATCCCTCGACCTCCCCTCCTCGATTCTCCTCGCGCGGATCAAGTAGTAGTCTAGCCCCCGCTGTCACCGCACGCAAATTCGCACGATGCGCGATTTGCTCATCGGCTCGCCGAAGCGGATAATTGAGAATTCTGATGAGGCTCACAGAGGAGGCGCGACGATGAATCAGCTCTCGATTCGACATCTCTTGCTCATTGGCATTCTCTCGGGAGTGATCGCCGTCGGTCTGTTCATCGGCTATCAACGATGGGTGGACCGGCCGGCGAGTTTGTTCGGATCGCCCCCGACGTTCGATCTTCCGCAAGCGTCCTCTGGCCCGACGGCGCTCACCGAGGACGAGCGGAACAATATCGAGATCTACAAGGCCGTTTCGCCCGGCGTCGTGAATATCCGCACGGTCACACTCGTGCAAGACTTCTTCGCCATCTATCCTGAAGAAGGCAGTGGCTCTGGTTCGATCATTGATGCGCAGGGCCACATCCTGACGAACTATCATGTCGTCGAAGGCGCACGGCAACTGTTCGTCACCTTAGCTGATGGGAGCGAATATCGAGCGACGTTCGTAGGCGGTGATCCCGATACGGATCTGGCCGTCATCAAGATCAATGCGCCGCGCGAGAAGCTGACCGTCGTGCGCATGGGCGATTCGGATAAACTGGCCGTCGGCCAGAAGGTACTGGCCATCGGAAATCCCTTCGGCATCGGCCAGACGCTCACTCGAGGAATCATCAGCGCCCTGGGGCGTCCCTTGCGCGCTGAGAACGGACGCTTGATCGAGGGGGCGATTCAAACCGATGCTTCGATCAATCCAGGGAATTCCGGCGGGCCGCTCTTGAACTCGCGGGGCGAGATGATCGGCGTGAATACGGCTATTCTCTCTCCCTCGCGAGGGAGTGTGGGGATTGGCTTCGCCATTCCGATCAATCTGGCGCGGCGCATCGTCCCCGATCTCATCGCCTACGGGCGGGTGCGCCGGCCATGGCTCGGGATTGATGTCTTCCCCATCCCCGTCTCCGCCCTGGCCGACGAATTGGGACTGCCCGTGCGCTCGGGCGTGTTGGTCTCGCAAGTCATCTCCGGGGAATCGGCAGATCGCGCGGGGATTCGCGGCGGGAACCAACCGGTGCGCATTCGCGGCCGCCTCTTCTACCTGGGTGGAGACATCATCGTCGAGATAAACGGGGAGAAGGTCAACTCCGTGGACGACATCTCGCGCATACTCATGCGCTTTCGTCCCGGGGATACGGTCAACGTCACCATCTATCGGGGACGACAGCGCATGACGCTCCCGGTGAGGCTCACGGAGAAGCCGGCCAATCTCTGAGCGCGCCCAGCGGCCGGGCAACTCACGGCTTCCAAAGACGCCCGGCCCTTCACACGACGCGGACGGCGACCCATCGCCAGCGGACGTCGAAGCGCCAGAGGCCGACCGCGCGCGCATACGCGAACGCTTGCTCTAGCTCCTTTTGGGTGATTCGACGATTGATCTCCAGAAAGCGATCGTCCGTGCGCGCCTTCCACGCCGGACGGTATTGATCCATGATGTTCACGTAGGTGTCGCGGGAAATCTCCTCGGCGAGATACCGGAGGATCTCCCGCGTATCGTCGAGCAAGCCCGGCATGACGAGATGGCGCACCAGGACGCCGCGCCGCGCAATGCCATCCTCATCCACGCGCAGCTCCCCGACCTGTTCATGCATGGCGCGAATCACGCGACGCGCGACCTCCGGATAATCCCGGGCGAGCAAGTACTTCCGCGCAGGCTCAGAATTCCAGAGCTTGAAATCAGGCATGTAGATGTCCACGATGCCGTCCATCAGGCGAATGCTATCGAGGCTATCGTAGCCGCTCGTGTTATACACCAATGGCACGCGCAATCCGCGCTCGATGGCCAGGGGCAATGCTTCCAAAATCTGAGGCACGACGTGCTCCGGCGTCACGAAGTTGATGTTGTGGCACCCCTCCGCTTGCAAGCGGAGCATGAGCATCGCCAGCTCTTCGGGAGTGACTTCCTCCCCCTCCCCCAACTGACTCGTCTCCCAGTTCTGGCAGAAGACGCAGCGAAGGTTGCAAAAGGCGAAGAAGATCGTCCCCGAGCCGTTCCATCCTCTCAGGCAGTCCTCCTCGCCGAAGTGAGGGAAAGCACTGGAGACGCGCGCCCAACGGCCGCTCCGACAAACGGCGAATTTATTCTCCAAACGGTTCACCCGACAGTCGCGCGGGCACACGGTGCAGGAGCGCAGCAGCTCGCGCGCTTCTTCGACTTTCTCTTTCAAGCGCCCCTCCTCATATGTGCGCAAGTAGGCAGGCGTGAACTCTTTCCGGGGCAGGAGGAAGCGCCCGTCCCCATGGAGCTCGCGCGGAACCGTCATCCATTCCCTTCGCATAATCCCTCCTTCACAACAGCTCCGGGACGATCATCCAGCGCACGCGCCAGGTCGTCCCCTCTCGCTGCAGGCAGACGATCCCGCCCATGCGGAAGGCGACGAGGCCTTCGCCGATCGTTCCGCCAGAGAGCAGCCGCGCACTCAAGCGATCCAAATGTGGCAGATGCCCGACGAGCATGAGATCTTCGCTCGCGGCGTTCACCCGCTCGAGCCAGATGGTCGGATCGGCGAGTGGATCTAAACCATCGGTCGCTTGGCACCCGTCACTGGGCTTAAGCGCACCAGCTAGGACTTCCGCCGTCTGCGCCGCGCGCGTCTTGCCGCTGTGATAGATCACCCGCAGCGGCGGCAACGAGCGCGCTTCCAGAAAGGCCGCGATCTTACGGATGTCCGCCCATCCCCGCTCCGTCAATGGGCGCGCGGGGTCCTCTTCCTCTCGCTTCGCCTCGGCATGTTGGACGAGATAGAGATACATGCCCATCCCCTATCGCTCTCGCACGCTCGTCATGCTCTCAAGATAGGTGAGCACGCGGCCTCCGTGTTCCACCTGAAAAGCGCGCGCGTCGGCTTCTCGCTCGAACGCGATGAGGCTCGGCAAACACCGATCCCAATGCCGTTCGTACACGATGCCCGGTTCGCGCAGCGGCGTCGGACGGCAGCAGGTCATGATGTCGCTCCCCTCTACGTAAACGGCTCGTTCGGCCTCGATCAATCGCCCGGAGGCGAAATCCGTCGCCCAGGCCGCGCGCACGCGCTCGGGCGCACGCTGCTCGAAATGGAGGCCACAGCGCGGACAACATGTGCGCTCGCGCTTTCCATTGTCTAGCTGCAGCACGAACATCTGTCCGCGATGGATCGGACGAGAGCAGACCTGACACATGGCTGCTCCTTCCCGTCGCACGCGCGAGATGACGGCATATCCCCCGATCCCCAGCACGAGGATCACCAGCAAGCCGCTCATCGTCGCGCGCCGCATGGTCTGCCCTCCACGCGGATTCCGACGGGAATTATACTCCCGAAGCGCATCGGCGCCCAAGCGCGCCGCTTCGATGGAGAAATCGCACGATCGGTGCTAAACTACCCCTCTTCGCGAAAGGGGAGCGGATCGGCGATGCGAGCGGACATGACCATCGAGGAGCAACTCGCCTATCTGAAGCGCGGCGTCGTGGATCTGATTCGCGAGGAGGATCTGCGACAGAAGCTGGAGCGCTCGAGAGCGACCGGACGTCCGCTCCGCGTGAAGCTCGGCGCTGATCCAACGGCTCCGGACCTGCATCTCGGCCATACGGTCGTCCTTCGCAAGCTCCGACAGTTTCAGCAACTGGGACACACGGTCATCTTCCTGATCGGAGACTTCACGGGCATGATCGGCGATCCCACGGGACGTTCCATCACGCGTCCGCCGCTCTCGCGCGAGGAGATCGAAGCCAATGCCGAGACGTACAAGCAACAGGTCTTCAAAATCCTCGATCCCGAACGGACGGTGATCGAATTCAACTCCCGATGGCTCGGCGCGCTGCGCAGCGAAGATTGGATTCGCCTGACGGCGAAAGTGACCGTGGCTCAAATCCTCGAACGGGACGACTTTCAAAAGCGCTTGCGCGATGGCTCCCCCATCAGCCTTCACGAGCTGCTGTATCCCGTCGCGCAGGCTTACGACTCGGTCGTGCTACAAGCGGACGTCGAGCTGGGCGGGACGGACCAGAAGTTCAACCTCTTAGTCGGGCGCGATCTCCAACGCGAATTCGGCCAAGAACCACAGGTCATCATGACGGTGCCGCTATTGGTGGGCACCGATGGCGTGCAGAAGATGTCGAAGTCGTATGGCAACTACATCGGCCTCACCGAGCCACCGGAGGAGATGTACGGCAAGCTCATGTCCATCTCGGACGAGCTGATGTGGACGTACTACGAGCTGTTGACCGACGTGCCCGCGGAGGAGCTGGCCCGTTGGCGGGCGGAGGCCGAGACCGGCAGCCTGAATCCGCGCGATGTGAAAGCGCAACTGGCGCGCCGTTTGGTCGCCGAGTTCCATTCCGAAGAGGCCGCCCGTCGCGCCGAGGAGGAGTTCAACCGCGTCTTCCGAGAGCGAGGTCTTCCGAGCGAAATGCCGATCTTTCGCCTCTCGGCCTCCGTGGGCGATCGGGTGGAACTCGCCCGATTGCTCGTGCAGGCGGGCTTGGCGCCCTCCCGACGCGAAGCGCAACGCCTCATCGAACAGGGAGGTGTGCATGTGGACGGCGAGCGCATCGCCGATCCCCGCGCCCATATCGTGGTGCGATCGGAGTTCGTGCTCCAGGTGGGCCGGCGCCGATTCTTGCGCGTCCTCAGCCAAGAGGCGACGGATCCGATGCTCGCATAATTCCACGCAAGGAGGCGACGACGATGGGGAACAAGATCGCCGGAATTCTCTTCCTCACCCTCTTCGTCCTTGGGACGATGCTTCCCCCAACCCACTCGTCACAGCGATCGCCCTCGGACGACAAGCTCTGGGCAGAAGCGTTACGCATCCATCGCGAGGCCATCGTCGTGGACACGCATTCGGACGTGACCTCGCGCATGCTCGACGAAGGCTTCGATATCGGCCGGCGAGCCTCGGACGGCCACATGGACATCCCGCGCATGAAGGAAGGGGGAATTGATGCTCAATTCTTCGCCATTTACGTCGCCGCGCGATACGCCCGCGAGGGAGGAGCGGCTCGCCGCGCGCTCGATATGATTGACGTCGTCTATCGAGCCTTGGAGCGATATCCGAACGAGCTGGAGCTGGCGCTCTCGAGCGAGGACATTCGCCGCATCGCTCGCGCGGGGAAGATCGCCGTCCTCATGGGGATCGAAGGCGGACACGCCATCGAGGACAGTCTGGGCGCGCTCCGCATGTTCTACCGGTTGGGCGTCCGCTATATGACGCTCACACACACGAACACGAACAACTGGGCCGATTCCTCTGGCGATGAGCCGCGTCATAATGGACTCACGGAGTTTGGCCGACAGGTCGTGCGTGAGATGAATCGGCTCGGCATGCTGGTGGACATCTCGCATGTCTCGGACAAGACCTTCTACGACGTCCTGGAGACGACGCGCGCCCCGGTGATCGCCTCGCACTCCTCGGCCCGCGCCTTGACCAACATCCCGCGCAACATGAGCGACGATATGCTGCGCGCCCTCGCCCGAAATGGTGGCGTGGTCATGGTCGCCTTCGGCTCCTTCTTCGTGGATCAAAGCTACGCCGAGGCCCTCGCACAACGTCGCGAGCGGCTTCGCCCGCAATTAGAGGCGTTGCGCGCTCGCTACGCGAACGATCCGGTCCGGCTGCGTCAGGAGACCGAACGACTCTTTCGCGAGCATCCCATTCCGCGTCCTCCGCTCAGCCGCTTGATCGACCATATTGACCACATCGCTAAGGTGGCGGGGATTGATCATGTCGGCCTCGGTTCGGACTTCGATGGCGTGGACAGTCTGCCCGAAGGACTGGACGATTGCTCGAAGTTGCCGCTCATCACCTATGAGCTTCTCAAGCGTGGCTACAGCGAGCGAGACATCAAGAAGATCCTCGGCGAGAACTTCCTGCGCGTCTTCGCCCGCGCCGAAGAGGTGGCCCGCCAAATGCAGCGGGAGTCGCAATGAGGCCAATTCGCCTCCGAAGCGCGAAGGCGGGCGAAATCCCCGTGCGAATAAGGGGGGAGCCTTTCGTCCGGAGATCGAGATCCTTCAAGCGAGGGGAGAAACCGCATGAACTGGCATGCATTCGTGACGACATTCGCTCTCATCTTGCTTGCTGAGATGGGCGATAAGACGCAGTTGACGGCCATCAGCATGGTCTCACGTACGAAATCTCCTCTGGCCGTCTTCCTCGGCGCTTCGTTGGCCATGGCCGTCGTGACGCTCCTCGGGGTTTTGGGGGGAACGCTCCTCACGCGGTATGTCCCGGAAGAGTATCTGCAGAAGATCGCCGCAGCGGCGTTCATCCTCATCGGCCTGGCGATGCTGCTGGGGAAGTGGTGAGACGGCTCAGCGCGAGGGCGCTACATTTTGCGCGCGGCGCGGCGAGACACCTTCATTGCCCTCTCGCCGCGGAGATTTTATAATGAAAGCTTCCGAAAAGCGCGAAGACCACGCGTGAGGCGACCGACGATGAAATCCAAGTATTATCCGCACGAGGTCGAGGCCAAATGGCAAGCCCGATGGGAACAAGAGCGGGTGTTCGAGGTCGAAGCCGATCCCGCGCGTCCAAAGTTCTATTGTTTGGAGATGTTGCCATACCCCTCGGGCCGTCTCCACATGGGCCATGTCCGAAATTACACCATCGGCGACGCCCTCTCTTGGTACAAACGCCTGCAGGGATATAACGTCCTGCACCCGATGGGATGGGATTCGTTCGGGCAACCGGCCGAACAAGCGGCGATCAAGCGGGGGATTCATCCGGCGGTTTGGACTGAGGAGAACATCGCCTACATGCGGCAACAATTGCGTCGGCTGGGGATCAGCTACGACTGGCGCCGCGAGATCGCCAGCCACACGCCCGAATACTATCGGTGGAATCAGTGGTTCTTCCTCAAGATGTACGAGCGCGGGCTCGTCTACCGCAAGCTCTCGCCCGTGAACTGGTGTCCGCAATGCCAAACGGTCCTCTCTAACGAACAAGCGCAAGGAGGATGTTGGCGATGCGGCTCGGCGGTCGAACAGCGGCCGCTCGAACAATGGTTCGTGAAGATCACCGATTATGCCGAGGAGCTGCTGCAGGGCCTGGAGGAACTCGGCGAGGGATGGCCCGAACGCGTGCGCGTCATGCAGCGCAATTGGATTGGCAAGAGCATCGGCGCAACGGTGGACTTCCCTATCGAGGGACGCGATGAGGCGATCTCGATCTTCACGACGCGCATCGACACGATCTATGGCGCCAATGCCGTGCTGCTAGCGCCCGAGCACCCAATGGCTCGACGCCTGGCCGAAGCCTCCGCCGATCGCGATCGCCTACTCGAATTCATCGCTCGCTTGGAGAAGACGGATCGGCGCGTCCGTTCCTCCGAAGAGGCGGAGAAGGAAGGCCTGGCGACCGGCTTTTTCGCTCGCAATCCCTTCAATGGCGA
Source organism: Blastocatellia bacterium (assembly GCA_025055075.1). NCBI lineage: Bacteria > Pseudomonadati > Acidobacteriota > Blastocatellia > Blastocatellia bacterium. The sequence continues at coordinate 41,283 of JANWYV010000034.1, read as the reverse complement.
ACGCCTCCCCATTTGGATCGCGAACTTCATCCTGATGGAATATGGGACCGGAGCGATCATGTCCGTGCCGGCCCACGATCAGCGGGATTTCGAGTTCTCGCGGAAATACGATCTGCCGATTCGACAAGTGATCGCTCCGCTCGATGAAGAGGGACGCCCGATCCTCTTCGAGGATATGATGCAGGCCTATGAGGGCGAGGGCGTACTCATTCACTCAGGCCCCTTCGACGGCCTCACCTCGGAAGAAGCACGACGTCGCATGACCGAATACGCGAAGCACCACGGGTTCGGGCGGGCGACCATCCACTACCGATTGCGCGATTGGGGCATCTCGCGCCAACGCTATTGGGGCACGCCCGTGCCGATGATCCATTGTGAGCGATGCGGCATCGTCCCCGTGCCGGAGGATCAATTGCCCGTCATCTTGCCGCCGGATGCCCCCTTCACTGGCGAGCGCGGATCTCCGCTTGATCATGTCCCGGAATTCGTCCACACGACCTGCCCGAAATGTCAAGGCCCCGCGCGCCGCGACACGGACACGATGGACACATTCGTGGATTCCTCCTGGTACTACTTCCGCTACTGCGACCCGAAGAACGACAAGGCCCCCTTCGATCCCGAGGTCGTGCGTTATTGGATGCCGGTGGATCAATATATCGGCGGGATCGAGCACGCCATCATGCATCTGCTCTACACACGCTTCTGGTGCAAATTCATGCGCGATCTCGGATTGGTCGAATTCTCCGAACCCGTCACTCGATTGCTCACGCAAGGCATGGTGCTCAACATCGTCACCGAGGGGCCATATGCCGGCCGATGGATGGCGATGTCGAAATCGCTCGGCAACGGCGTGGATCCCGACGACATGATCCAGAAGTATGGGGCCGATACGCTCCGTATCTTCATCCTCTTCGCCGCTCCGCCGGAGAACGAGTTGCAATGGAAAGAGGAAGGCGTGGAGGGCGCCTTCCGCTTCCTCCGCCGTATTCACGCCCTCGTATGGAAATGGCATGAAGTCCTGGCGCGCCGCTTTCCATCGCTCTCCCGACCTGATCCGGAGCAGCTCACGCCCGAGCAGCGCGCGTTGTTCCGGAAGACGCATCAGACGATCAGGGGAGTGACTGAGGACATCGAAGCATATTTCCAGTTCAATACGGCGATCGCGAAGTTGATGGAGCTACTGAATGCCATCGGCGAATTCGAGGCGCGCCTATCGAAAGTGGAAGACGCCACCGAGGCCGACCTCTTCGTCCTCGGCGAGGCGATTCGAGCACTCGTGGTGATGCTGGCTCCTTTCGCGCCACATTTCGCCGAAGAGATGTGGGAAGCGCTCGGCCACACTGAGAGCCTCGCGAAGGCCCGATGGCCAAGCTCCGATCCCCGATGGGCGCAGGCCGAGACGCTGGAGATCCCCGTGCAAGTCAACGGCAAGCTTCGCAGCCGGATCTTCTTGCCCCCGGGAACGCCGCGCGAGGAATACGAGCGCGCCGCTTTGGCCGATCCGCGCGTCCAAGCGTTCATCAATGGGCGAAAAGTCATCAAGATCATCGTCATCCCGGATCGGCTCGTGAACGTCGTCGTGCAGTGATGGAATTGCGCTACCTTGTGAACGCGCGCTCGCAGGGGATGTTCGGATGAAGCGACCCTTGCGGTTTGGGATACTGACGCAGACCCAGTACGCGAGTTGGGAGGAACTTCGCCAGACCTGGCGCCTGCTCGACGATCTGGGATACGACACGGCATGGACGTTCGACCATTTCTTCCCCATCTTCGACGACCCTTCGGGACCGTGTTTGGAGGGATGGGTCACGCTGACGGCGCTCATGATGGAGACCTCGCGTCTTCGCGCGGGCGTGCTCGTCAGTGGAAACACCTACCGGCATCCCGCCGTGCTCGCGAAGATGGCCGCGACGCTCGACCACATCAGCGGAGGGCGCTTGATCCTCGGCTTAGGCGCGGCTTGGTATGAACGAGAGCATGTCGCCTATGGCATTCCTTTCTACACGACGAGCGAACGCATCCGTCGTCTGGGCGAAGCCGCCTATCTCATCAAGCGCCTTTGGACGGAGCCATCGGTGACGTTCGAGGGGCAATTCTACCGATTGCGAGAGGCCTATTGCGAGCCGAAGCCGATTCAGCGTCCACATCCACCGATTATGATCGGCGGCGGAGGCGAGAAGCTCACCTTGCGCGTCGTCGCCGAACACGCCGATCAGTGGAACACGTTCGGCTCGCCGGAGGATTTCCGAAGGAAGATCGCCATCTTGCGCGAACACGGTCGTGCGGTCGGACGCGACACGAGGGAGATCGAAGTCTCCTGGGCCGGCGTCTTGCACGTGACCGATTCGGCGAGCGAGAAAGCGGCCGTCTTGCATGCGCTCGCAAAGGCTTATGGCCAACCTGCGGAAGCCATCGAGCCGACGGTCCTCGTGGGATCGGTGGAGGAGATCGGCGAGCGTCTCCGTCATTACATCGAAGTCGGCGTCACCCACTTCATCGGCGTTCTGAGGGCGCCGTTTCATCACGCCTCGCTCCGTCGCTTCGCCGAAGCGATCATTCCGATAGTGCGCGCCGAGTCCGAAAGGGACGCCCCATGATGAGCGAACGACGCTTCATTCTGAGCGGGATTCTCTTCCTCTCGCTCCTCACGGGGCCGTGCGGGTATCGCCGAGCGCAAATGTCTCTGCCCGATCACATCCGCACGCTCGCGATCCCGGCCTTTCACAATACGAGCGTGCAATATCGCGTCGAGCATCGGTTCACGCAGGCCGTGATCGAGGAATTCCTACGCCGCACTCGACGCGTGCGTATCACCTCCGATCCGGAGCAGGCCGACGCCGTGCTCCTTGGAGACATCCGCGCGCTCACCTACCGCGGCGTGGTCTTGGATGAGCTGGGGCGCGTTCGCGTCTACGAGATCGCCGTCACCGTAGGTGTCACTCTCCGCGATCTCACGCGCCACGCCATTCTCTTCGATCACCCGCGTTTCGTCTTTCGCGGCGAATATGAGATTCCCGAAGGGCCGGAGAGCCTCTTCGCCGAAGAAGGGCCGGCCTTGGATCGCCTCGCGCGGGAATTCGCGCGTAGCCTGGTCTCCCTCATCCTCTCCGGAGCAGGACGATGAAGCGGCTCACTCCTGAAACCTTCCGAAAGGCCATCGAGCGCGGCGAGATCGAACCGCTCTATCTCTTCACCGGATGGCTCCCGGAAGGGATGCGTCGAACGGGCGAGGAGGAACTGTATGCGCCCGAGGCCTACCTTCTCCGCGAGGCCGTGCAGATGCTCATCGCTCGCGCGCTCGATCCGACATCGCGCGCGTTCAACCTCTCGCAGTTCTCCGCTCTGGAGACGCCGATGGCGAAGATCCTCGCGACGGCGCGCGAACTGCCCGCATTCTCATCCCGCCGCGTGGTGATCGTGCGCGATCTCGAGAAGAAATGGCGCGCGCGCGAGGACGCTGAGGAAGCGCGCGATCTCCCGGCTGAACAAACCGCGCTCATCGAGTATCTCAAACATCCCGCTCCCACGACGACGCTCGTCTTCGTCCTGGAACACGTGGATCGCCGACTGACGATCGTCACGGCCCTGTTGAAAGCCTGCACGATCGTCGAATTCCGACGGCTCTCTGAGCGCGAAGCCCTCGAATGGGTGAAGGGATACGTGCGTCGGCAGCAAGCCGTCATCGAGGAAGCCGCCGCGGCTGCGCTCGTCGGACTCGTCGGCTCGGACCTGACGCTGTTGGCTGCTGAGTTGGACAAACTCCTCACGTTCGTCAGCGAGCGTCGGATGATCACCCGTTCGGACGTCGAGTTGCTCGTCGTCCGGCATCGCGAACATTCGAATTTCGAGTTGACGGATTGGATCCTCGCGCGCCGACCGGCAGCGGCCTGGCGCATCCTCCGTCGCCAACTCGCCGCGGGAGAGGAACCGGTGAAATTGCTGGGGGCGATCGCCAGCCTCTACCGACGCATGCTGCTCGCTAAGGAGCTGATGGCGCGTGGAGCGCCGAGCGCAGAGGTCGCGCGCGCTGCGGGATTACCCCCTTCGGCCGCCGGAAAATTCAACGAACAGGTGCGGCGCATTCCCCGAGAGGAGATCCTCGCAGGCCTTCGACACATCGCGCGCACGGACGAAGCCTTGAAGACCTCCGTCGGCCCTCCGGAGGTGCAATTGGAATTGCTCCTCTATCGGCTGTGCGTCCCTTCTGAGGAGGAAGAGCCCGTTTGAAGGCTCACGTGGTCTCTTCGCCGAGAATGAATCGCCGGAGGGCCTGCGCCACACCATCCTCATCATTCGTCCCCGTCACATAGTAGCCGAGCTGCTTCAATTCTTCCTCGGCATTTCCCATCACGACGGCGAGCCCGGCGTAGGCGAGCATCTCCAGATCGTTTCGATTATCTCCGAGGACCATGATCTCCGAGGGGACGATCCCCCAATGGCGCGCGAGGCGATCGAGCGCCGCTGCTTTTGAACATTCGGGCGAGACGACATCCACCAGTGCCACGTCGCGCCGTGGATACTCAGTCCGCCAGACGCGCACGCGCCCGCCGAATTCGCGCTCGATCGCGTCGGCGAACCGAGAGGCTTTCTCCCATCGGTCCACGGTCGTCAGCGCGAGCACGGCGTGATCGGCATATCGCCACAGATCCGGCACCACTTCGGCTGGCCGCCGCCATCGGCTCAGATATCGTCGCATTCGCTCGTTCTCCGGCGCGATCGGTTCGACGACGGCGCGTCCCTCTCCTACAGGATCGTCGAAGACGATGAGGTCCATATCATGAGCGCGAGCCCGAAGGATGACCTCGCGCGCCGTCTCCCGATCCAAGAGGCGCGCATCGAAGACTCGCCCCGTCACCTCCTTCACAAGCGCTCCGTTGTGCAGGATGAGCGGTGTCGTCACGCCCAGTTCCTCGGCGAACGGACGCGCTTGAGGGAAACTCCGTCCTGTGACCAGCACCACGCGTACGCCCCGATCGAGAACGGCGCGAATCGTCGCTCGCGTCACGGGCGAGATCACGTGCGCGGAAGTGAGCAGCGTCCCATCTATGTCAATGGCCACAAGCCGCAACATCGCCAGAGAAAACGTACTCGCGTCTCTTCTCTCCCGTCAAGGATCGTCCTCGCGATGACTCGATCTCGCCCCTTTCCTCAGCGCGCGAGTTGTGCTACGGTCACGTTCGTATGAACGTGACGGCTCTTGTGTGTTCGAAATGCCGGCGCTCGTATCTGCCGGGGCGCGTCTATCAACTTTGCGAGTGTGGCAAACCGCTACTAGTGCAATACGATCTGGAGCGAGCGGCGCGCACGCTCACGCGTTCGGCATTGGCGCATCGCGCGCCGACGCTCTGGCGATATCGCGAAGTTCTCCCCGTAGACGATGAAACGGCGATCGTCTCCCTCGGCGAAGGATTCACGCCACTTCTGGCATGCCCGCGCTTGGCCGCTCGGGTGGGCGTTCGCGCGCTCTTCATCAAAGATGAATCGGCGAATCCGACGGGTACGTTCAAAGCGCGCGGTATGGCTGTGGCCGTCTCCATGGCGCGACAGCTCGGCCTGAAGCGCCTCGCCGTCCCTAGCGCTGGGAATGCGGCCGGTGCACTCGCCGCTTATGCGGCCCGCGCAGGTTTGGACGCTTATGTCTTCATGCCCCGCGACGCGCCCGTGGCGAATCGTCGAGAGGCCGAAGCCTATGGTGCGTGCGTCGTCCTCGTAGATGGCCTCATTACGGATTGCGCGCGACGCCTCGCCGAAGAGAAGGCCAAGCACGGATACTTCGACGTCTCGACGCTCAAGGAACCTTATCGCGTCGAAGGGAAGAAGACGATGGCTTACGAGCTGGTGGAGCAGATGGAGGGAGAGGTGCCGGATGTCCTCCTCTATCCGACTGGCGGGGGAACGGGCCTGATCGGGATGTGGAAGGCCTTCCAGGAGATGGAGGCGCTCGGATGGATCGGCGCCAAGCGACCGCGCTTTTTCGCTGTCCAGGCGAGCGGCTGCGCGCCCATCGTGCGCGCGTTCCTCGAGGGGAAGAGCGAAGCTGAAGAAGTCCATGACGCGCACACGATCGCTTCCGGACTGCGCGTCCCTCGCGCGCTCGGCGATTTCCTCATCCTCGACATCCTCCGCCGCAGCGGGGGTGGCGCCATCGCGGTCGAAGATGGAGAGATTCGAGAGGCGATGCATGAATTGGCTCGCGTGGAAGGCCTCTTCGCCTGTCCGGAAGGAGCGGCATGCCTCCCGGCTTTGAAGAAATTGCTCGCACAGGGCGCGATCCGCCCGGACGAACGCATTGTGCTCTTCAATACGGGTTCCGGCCTGAAGTATCTCGACCTGTGGGAGGCGCCGACTTCCTCGTGAGATCGCCCGATGAGCGCTCCAAGGTTCAGAAATCTCCCCGTTCTCGCGCCCTCTCGTACTCTCGCCGCAGCCGCGCGAGCAATTCCTCGCGACGATCGTAGAGGCGCTTAGGCCGCCGCGGCGGATGCTTCGCCAGCGCATAAGCCGTGAGGATCGGGAGGGCGACCGTCGTATCCAAATAGACGGTGACGGCATCGGGCAATCGGTCAGGATCCACCTTGCCCCAACTCACCGCCTCCGAGGGCGTGGCTCCGGAAAGCCCTCCTGTATCGGGTCGCGCGTCGGTGATCTGCAAGAAATAGTCGTGCCCTCGCTCCTGAATCCCCAACACCTCCTGAAGCTGCGGCTCCGTTTGCAGCAGGAAATTCTTCGGCGATCCGCCACCGAGGATGAGGACGGCGCTCTTGCCATCCGGATAATCGCGCTTAGCCCCGAGCACGATGGCCGCCGTCTCGTTCACGTCGCGCGCGACGTCGAATTTCAAGTGGTTCCCCAAAAGCGCCTTCGCCGCCACATTCATGCCGATCGAGCTGTCCCCGGGCGCCGGCGTGTAAATGGGCACGCCGTACTGATACGCCGCCGAGAGGATGGATTTCGTCCCACGTCCCAGAATCCGCTCGCGCTCATACACATATCGGCCGACGCGATAATGGAACTCGGCCGTCCCCATCTCCCGCTGAAACTCCGGCTGCGAGATGATCTCGTAGTAGAACCGATCGGTCGAGAGCAGGACGTCGTAGTCGAAGAAGATGTCGTAGATGCGCACGATCCCATGCCGCCGTAACTCGACGTCATTGGCGTGAGGCGTCCCGCGATGCATCGTGAGGCCGATGGCGAAGTGAGTGTCATGATAGAGATTGGCGCCCGTAGAGACGATCCAATCCACGAATCCGTGCTCGATGAGCGGGACGATCGCGGACATGCCGAGCCCGGCTGGTGTGAGCGCGCCCGTCAGGCTCATGCCGACGGTCACATTCTCCTCCAACATCTTCTCAACGAAGAGCCGACAAGCCTCATGCAATCGTCCGGCGTTGTACGCGAGGAAATGTTCCTCCACCAACTCCACGATCGTCGTCGTCGCCGTGATCGGCCGAGGATCAATCGCGCGTCCGCGCAAGTAGTGCGTCTTCTTCATCGCTTCCCTCCCACGGATCGCCATCTCCTTGCTGTCGGTCTCGGATCACGTCCCGGTGTACCTCCCTCCGTAGCAGATCTCTTGGAAAAAGCATCGCTGACATCGCCACGTCTCGGTCGTCATCGGAAAATCCTCCGGGCGAGCCAGATTCCGCTCCGGGTCCACAAGCCGCGCCCGCATGCGCGCGATACTCTGCAGAATCTCTTCCTTCGCTTCGATGACCTCCTCCGGCCGCAAGGTGTGCTCCCGGAAGGTCCCATCCTGCAGATAGACCGGGACGATCCGAATTCGATCGTGCGGGATCGCCCACCGCTCCATGGCGTAGAGCGCATAGCACGTGAGCTGCTGAAGATCCTCCGCATCCTCTTGCCCCGATTTCCAGTCGTAGACGTAGAGCTTCTCCTGATGCGCCAAGGCGAAGTCGATCTTGACCCACACTTTCACGCCGTTCAGATGAAACGTCCCGATCCTCTCGATCGCCTTCCACGCCCCGCGATCTACCGAACGAATGAACGCGAAGACCTCCGAAGCCCAAAAGTTCTCCAGACAGCGGAGCACGCGCCCCTTGATCTCCTCGGTTCGCTCCGGCGGCACTTCGATCCCATAATAATGCTCGAAGAGATTCAGACGCCGTTTCGGATCCTGTTCCCACTGCCGGCCCTTCGATTCCTTCCATCCCTCGCGCAAGCGCGATATGGCGCGTGCGCGCAGGTCCTGCTCCGTCACCGGCTTTCGCTCCCATAACCGTCGCAGCGTCCATTCGATCACCGCATGCACGACCTCACCGGCCCACATGTCGAGGTTCTTCATCTTCGTGAATCGGTAGCATTTCCTCGCCAACTCGCTCGCTCCCCACTCCCATCCTCCCCAGAAGGCATAGTGCGCGAGATAGTACATGCGGAGGCAGTCATGAAAGGCCCGATGCCGAGATACGGACCAGGCGAATTCATTCGTGATCTCCGCCATACGCCTTCAAAGTGTAACGGCGCGTTGCGACGCGATGCCAGCCCTCTGGGCGTCGCCCTCGCCTACCCGAAATCCCATCACTGTGCGGCGAGGAGTTCCTCAATGGCCTGCTGAAACTCCGAGAAGCTCTTCGCCCCGCGTATGATCTTCACGACGCGCATCGTGGAGCCGCTCGGGGGCGTGAAACCCAGGAGGAACGTGGGCGTTCCGGTAACGCCGATGCGACTCCCCTCGGCCAGGTCGCGACGAATGCGCGCGGCATATCGGCCACTCTCCAGACACGCTTGAAACCGCGACAGGTCCAAGCGCAATCCTTCGGCGAGACGCCGAAAATCGCCGGCGCTGAGCGCCGCTTGGTCCGCGAAGAGCCGACCGTGCATCTCCCAGAATTTCCCTTGCTCACCCGCGCAATGCGCGGCTTCGGCAGCGCGGAACGCCTGTGGATGAATCGACTCCAGCGGAAAATCCTTGAAGACGTACTGCACCTTTCCCGTACGCACGTATTCCCGCTCGATCTGTGGCCACGTCTCCCGGACGTGCCGCGCGCAAAATGGTCACTGATAATCCGAGAACTCAACGAGCGTCAGACGCGCCGTCGGACGTCCCTGACGCGGGGCCTCAGCGATGTTCACCATCACTTCGCGCGGTTCGGTTGGCGATGCCGTGGGCGCCGGTGCCGTGGCCGTCGGCGGCGCGTTACCTGTGGGCGAGCGTCTCGGCCATTGCGTGTAGAGGATCGCCCCGGCGATCATGGCGCCCGCGAGCAGAATTGAAAGCGGGAGCGCATATGGATTCCCCAATGGCGGTATCTCCTTTTTGCTCATCTCCGTCTCCTCGTGCTCGAAAGGGGAGCCCCCAGGATGCCCGAAATCTCCCGAAGGCCCCCGGCGGTGGGAATGTTTGTGAAGGCGAGGCGCGCTCAGTATAGGAAAGCTTCTCGGCGCTCGTCAAGACCGATCGGAGGACGCGTTCCCCCGCGCGGCGTCCGAGGCGACCGACTCCAAGCGAAGCTGCGTGAGCCGCCGTCCCTCGACCTTCTCCACGATGAACGCCACGCCATTGTGTACCACCCGATCTCCCGGCAAGGGCAGTTTCCCCAGTCGCGTCATCACAAATCCGGCGAGCGTCGTGTACTCGTCCGACTCGGGGACGCTCAGATGCAACCGCCGATTCACTTCCCGCACCGTGACGCTTCCCTCCACAAGGATGGTCCCATCTGGCCTGATGCGAATCCGCTCCTCCTCCAGATCATGTTCATCGGCGATCTCTCCGACCAATTCCTCAAGCACGTCCTCCAGGGTGATGAGGCCCTCGATCGCTCCATATTCGTCCACGACGAGAGCGAGATGGCTCTTCCGCTGCCGCATCTGGCGCAAGACCTCATCCAGAGGGGCGGTGTCCGGCACAAAGAGCGGCCGATGCAACACCGCCTCCAAGCGAAAGCGTTCGGGCTGGCGAAGGTAACGCAAGAGATCTTTCCCATGCAAGATCCCGATGATGTTATCCAACTCTCCGCGATAAACCGGCAGGCGCGAATACCCCGTCTTCTCAAAGACGCGCAGGATCTCCTCGAACGACAGAGAGGCCTCAATGGCCACCATATCCGCACGCGGCCGCATCGCCTCGCGCGCCGTCGTCGTCGTGAAGTTGAAGACGTTGCTGATGAGTTGATGCTCCTCGGCCTCCAGCAATCCCTGCTCGCGACTGAGATTGATCAGATGCTGGATCTCCTCGGCGTACATCCCCCCATGCCCGCGCGAAGGGGGAATACGAAGCAGTCGAACGAGCCCCAATCCCGAACGGTTGAGCAACCGCACGAAGGGGAAGAAAAGACGATAGAACACCGCCATTGGTCGAGCGATGCGCAGCGCGACTTGCGGGGCGCGTTCCAAGGCCAAGGTCTTCGGCGCCAACTCTCCCGCGACGACGTGTAAGAACGTGATGATGGCGAAGGCCAGCGCGATCGCTATCGAATGTACGGCTACCGGGCCGAGCCACGCCGAAGGCGCTCCCACGCGCCCCAAGACATCCGCGGGCAATCCCATCGTCAGGCGCTCCAGCAACGCGGCGATCATGCGCGCTAAAATGGGCTCGCCCAACCACCCGAGCGCCAAGCTTGCGATCGTGATGCCCAATTGCGTGGCCGCGATATAATCGTCCAGATGATCCAGCAGGGGCAACAACACGCGCGCCCGCCGATCGCCCTTGGCCGCTTGCGTCTCCACCCACGAACGTCGCACGGCCACCAGGGCGAATTCCGACGCGACGAAAAACCCATTGGCTAGAACCAAAAAGACAATGAGTCCGAGGCGAAAGAATCCCGCTATGACACTTGAGTCATCCATCATCTCACGTCATCACCCATCCCCCCATTCGACGACGCCCTTCGTGCGCGGTCACGTCCTCGCAGCGAAGGCGCGCGATGCCCGCCCATTCTGATGCTTCAGACACGCCCGCTCCAAGGCCTGATCAATCAGCGGATCCACCTGCCCCACCGAGCGCCGCAGCGATTCCGCCACTTCCGAGACGATCAAATACCGCGCCTTTTCCAGAAGGCGCTTCTCCCGAAACGAAAGCGGCTTGATCGTGTTCAAATAAACGAGCGTCTTCAGCACGTAGGCGATCTCGAAGGGATCGCCCGTCCGCATGCGCTCGGTGAAGTCTTTATACCGCCCCTTCCAATCCATCGGGGGATCCTCGAAATCCTCGGCCAGAATCTGCAGCAGGCGATGACAGCCATCAGGCGTGATGGGCGGACGCAAGCCCACTTCGCGCGCATTGGCCGTCGGCACCATGACGATGGAGTTCGTCGCGATCAGTCGGAGCTGATAGACTTCGCACGTCTGCCCCGTGCAGAGTTCTTGCACACAAATCGCTTCGATGACGCCCAACCCATGGTTTGGATAGACGACCTTTTGCCCGACTTTGAAATCCACGACTACCTCCTTGCTGGCAGAAAGATTGGTGATGGGATACAAGAAGGATCTCCCGCGGTACGAAAAACTTGATCTTGCTCGCGTATCCCACTCATACGCTCATGGTGCACCTGATCTCATCGCTGGCGGGGTTAAATGTAGCACCGACAAAGCCATCGCGTCAAGCCGAGGCGCCGACTTTGCCGAGGTCCTCAGGCAGAGGGGTTTGACGCCCCCACTCGAGCATCCCTATACTGAAGATGCGCCATGCGTATCTTGGCCGTTGATCCGGGGACACGACGCATTGGGCTGGCGCTGTGCGATGAGCTGGGGATCAGCGTGCGCCCCCTTGTGACGTTGGTCGCGCGCGGCGTGGAGCGCGATGCGCGCGCCATTGCCGAAGTCGCCCGTGCGCATCAGGTGCAAGGGATTGTCGTCGGATGGCCACTCAATATGGACGGCACGGTTGGTCCCGCTGCTCGACGGGCTGAGAAGCTGGCGCGTCGTCTGCGCGCGCTCGCGGGTGTGCCCATCTCCTTATGGGATGAACGCCTCACCTCGATCGAAGCGGAGGCGCTGTTGCGCGAGCGAGGCGAGCGTCCTACGCCCGAACGAGTGGATCAAGTGGCCGCGTGCGTGATCCTGCAGGATTTCCTCGCGGCCTTGCGCGCGCATCCCGATCGTCCGTGGGATTGGCCGTGAGCGGCATCGCCCCGACGGAGGGTCTCCGATGATGATCGCGTTTCGCCACACGCTGCGTGCTCTCACTGAGAGGATACGCCGAATCTTTCGACGCCGACCACAGCGCGCGCTGTTTCCCGTGATGGGCCACCAACACGTGCCTCGCGTTCGGCGACGGCGCGATCCCTCTCGCCGATGGCGACGCCGCGCGCTCGGGCTCGCCCTCGCGCTCACGCTCGGGGCGTTCGGCGCCTCCCTCCTCACGCTCGTGATCCCTCGAGAGCACGTCGCGGCCTCGCGTGTGATCACCATCGCGCCCGGAACTGACGCCCGTCGTATCGTGCGAATGCTTCAGGAACACGGTCTGCTCGCTCACCCCCTTCCCGTTCTCGCGTATTTGACGCTCACCGGTCATGGGGCGCGCTTGAAAGCTGGCGATTATCGCTTCCCCTCCCCGATCTCGCCGCTCGAAGTGATCCGCCGACTCGTGCGGGGCGAAGTCGTCACGGAGAAGATCACCATCCCCGAAGGGCTCAATCGCTTCGAGATCGCCGAACTCGTGCGCCGGCTCCCGATTCCCGATGCCGAGCGCGCTCTAGAATTCACCGAGGACGTGAGCCTCATTCGCGATCTCGATCCTCAGGCCGATTCGCTCGAGGGCTATCTCTTCCCCGACACCTATGCCTACGCACCCTCTACCTCGGCGCGCGATCTGATCGCGCGCATGGTTCGCCGATTCCGCGAGGTCTTCACCGAAGAAGATCGAGCGCGCGCCCGGCAACTGGGCTTCACTGTTCGAGAGATCGTCACCTTAGCTTCCCTCATTGAGGAAGAGGCGAAGCTTCCCGAAGAACGCCCCATCATCTCCTCCGTCTTTCACAACCGGTTGCGGCGCGGGATGCGACTCGAATGCGATCCGACGGTTCTCTATGCCGCACTCCTCCAAGGCGAAGATGACGGGACGATCCATCGTTCGGATCTGGCGCGACGCTCGCCCTACAACACGTATCTCTATCCGGGCCTGCCGCCCGGCCCTATCGCCTCGCCCGGACGTGAATCACTTCGAGCCGCTCTCTATCCGGCGCAGACCGATTATCTCTACTTCGTCGTAGACGGCACGCGTCAGGATGGCGCGCACCGATTCGCCCGCACCTTTGCCGAACACCAGGCTAACGTCGTCCTCTATCGCCGAGCGCAAGCTCGCTCCGCCCGTCTTTCCCCTTGACGGGGCTTGATGCAGAAGCTCACTTCTTGGACTGGCGTGCGAGATGACCGTCGCGAGAGGTCGCTCTCGTCCGTTCGAGGGACCGCGCATTCGGCCCGCCTCGCGTGAAGGTTTACATGCCCTCTCCCGGCTGATACAATGTCGCTTTCTTCACCTTCGAGTGGTCGCGCGTGGAGGGAAGCGGACGATGATCGTGATGAAGTTCGGCGGGACCTCCGTCGAAGGAGCGGAGAATTTGCGACGGGTCGCGGAGATCGTCGCCGCGCATCGGAAGCGGCGCCCTATTGTCGTCGTCTCGGCGATGGCGGGGATCACGGATTTGCTGCTGGCGGCGGCATACAGCGCTGCCGCGCGACGCGATCACGAGATGCCGAAGAAGTTGCGCGCGTTTCATGATCGGCACGCGCAGGCGATCTCGGCGGCGATCACCGAGGCGAAAACGCGCGCGCGATTGCTCGCGCTGACGGACCGGTTCACTGAAGAACTCACGCGCATCCTCACGGGCATGAGCTTTCTCGGAGAGGCGACGCCGCGCGCACTGGATGCCGTCGTCTCCTTCGGCGAGCGGTTGCTCGTGGAGATCCTCGCTGGCGTCTTGAGCGAGCGCGGCGTGAGGGCCAAGGCGCTCAATGCCCAGCGCTTCATCATCACCGATGATCGGTTCGGTGCGGCGACTCCGCTCAAAGACCTCACCTATCGGAAGTGCCGGCGCGCGATCCTCCCCCTTGTGAAGCGCGGGGTCATCCCTGTCATCACCGGATTTTTGAGCAGCACGCGGGAGGGGATCCCGACGACGCTCGGCCGGGGGGGATCGGACTATTCCGCAGCGCTCATCGGCGCGGCCGTCGGCGCACGAGAGATTTGGATCTACACCGACGTGGACGGAATCATGACGGCCGATCCTAAGATCGTTCCCGAAGGACGATCATTGACCGAACTGTCCTATCGCGAGGTGGCGGAGCTGGCCTATTTCGGCGCCAAGGTCGTGCATCCCAAGACGGTCTTCCCGGCCATCGAACGCGGCATCCCCCTCCTCATCAAGAACACGTTCAATCCCGCGTTTCCGGGAACGCGCGTCGTGCCGCGCACGATCCCGAGCAATCCCATCGTCAAAGCCATCACCTCGATCGGTCCGCTCACTCTGGTGACGGTCGAGGGAGCGGGCATGCTCGGCGTGCCCGAGATCACGGCGCGCGTCTTCGACACGCTCGCGCGCGAAGGCATCAACGTTCTGCTCATCAGCCAAGCGTCGTCGCAACAGAGCATCTGCTTCGTCGTTCAGCAGAAGGATGCCGAGCGCGTGCGGCGCGCCTTAGAAGAGGAGTTCGCTCGCGAACGCCGGCAGGGCGACATCAACCAGATCGAGAAGCAGAACGGCGTCGCCATCGTGGCCGCGGTCGGCGAAGGGATGCGGGGCACGCCCGGTGTGGCCGGGCGCTTGTTCTCCGCCCTCGGGCGCGAAGGCATCAACATCATCGCCATTGCGCAAGGGTCATCCGAACGCAATATCTCCTTCGTCGTCAGCGAGCGCGATCGTGCATCGGCCGTTCGCGCCATCCACAGGGAGTTCATCCAATGAGCGCGGAAAAGATTCCCGTCGGCATCCTCGGGGCGACCGGCGTCGTCGGACAACGCTTGATCGCGCTTCTGGAGCATCACCCTTGGTTTGAAGTGACGGAGGTGGCGGCATCGGATCGTTCGATCGGAGCGCGATATGAGGATGTCGTGCACTGGCTCTTGCCGTCGCCGATTCCCGAGCGGGTGCGACGGCTCGTCGTGAAGGAATGCACGCCTCCGCTCGCGTGTCGGCTCGTCTTCTCGGCGTTGCCCGCCGATGTCGCGGCGCGCGTGGAGCCGGAATTCGCGCGAGCCGGATACATCGTTTGCAGCAATGCGAGTGCTCATCGGCTCGAACCAGATGTCCCGCTTCTCATCCCCGAAGTCAATCCCGAACACACGCAAGCGCTGGTCTATCAGCGCCGACGGCGCGGGTGGGAGCGCGGTTTCATCGTGACCAACCCCAATTGTTCGACGACTCATCTGACGCTCGTCCTCAAACCCCTCATGGACCGCTTCGGCCTGCGGCAGGTCATGGTCACGACGTTGCAAGCGCTCTCGGGCGCTGGGTATCCGGGCGTCACATCGCTCGACATCGTGGACAACGTCATCCCGTTCATCAAGGACGAGGAGGAGAAGCTGGAGACGGAGACGCGAAAGCTGCTCGGCCGATGGGGTGATGAGGCGTTCGAGTTCGCTCCCCTTCGCATCAGCGCGCAGTGCAATCGCGTGCCGACGCTCGATGGGCATCTGGAATGCGTCTCGCTCGCTTTCGAGCGTACGCCGACGCGGGAGGAGATCATCGAAGCCCTCGCTTCCTTCACATCCGTCCCACAACACCTCAACCTCCCGACGGCTCCGGCCCGTCCGATCGTCGTGCGCGAAGAAGTGGATCGGCCGCAGCCACGTCTCGATCGCGACGTCGAACGCGGTATGGCCTCGGTCGTCGGGCGCATTCGTCCCTGCCCGATCCTCGAATACAAGATGGTCATCCTCGGACACAACACGATCCGTGGAGCTGCTGGAGCTGCTGTGCTCAACGCGGAATTGCTCGTCGCTCAGGGATGGCTCTCATGACCGAGGTGGGCATGGGCCCACCTACGGTATAATGGAGTCATGCGGATCGAGAAGCTTCGCGAGAAGCTCGCGGCTTTGGCCTCTTCTGGTGAAGAGGCCGAAGACTGGCCCCTTCAGGCAGCTGTCGCCCTCCTTCTGCGAGAGACCGGCGAGGATTGGGAAGTGTTGCTCATCAAGCGCGTTGAGGATGCACGCGATCCATGGTCCGGACACATCGCGCTGCCAGGAGGCCGCCGCGATCCCGAAGATCGCACGCTCTGGGAAACGGCCGTACGCGAGACGCATGAGGAGGTCGGCATTGATCTGGAGCGGGAGGGTGAACTCTTGGGCCAGTTGACGCCCCTCTCACCGAGCAACCCTCAACTGCCCCCCATTCGCGTGACGCCGCTTGTGATCCTTGTGCGACCGGATGTGAAGGTGACGATCGGCCCAGAAGTCGAGCGCGCATTTTGGATCTCGCTCCGCGTGCTCAAACACCAGGGACGTTCCGCGCGCGTGGAGAAGTTCGTCGAAGGAAAATGGCGCACCTGGCCGGCATATCCATCGCCTCACGGCCCGATTTGGGGGATGACGGAACGCATCCTCACCCAACTGCTTGCGTTGTGGGAGTGACGGCTTCTGTCGCCCTCGGACGATGGAATGCTGGTGAAGATCAACGGCACTCGTCTCCCTGGGAAGCTGAAGCACGCGCCTCCGTCGTTCGCCGAGAGCGAATCTCGCGGATCGTGTAGATCGGCTTCCGTTGCGATTCATAATACGTGCGCATGATGATCTCGCCGATCAACCCGATCGAGATCAATTGCACGCCCGTGATGACGAGCAGCAGCGTGAGCAGGAGCAGCGGACCATGTTGTTGTAAGAGGCTGATGCCGTAGAGGAGCTTCTTCAACGTCAGGTAGCTCCCGATGAGCACGCCGCTCGTCAGCGCGAGAAGCCCCACCGGTCCGAAAAAGTGCAGCGGACGCGTCATGTAGCTGAGCAGGAATTTGATCGTGATGAAATCCAACAGCACGCGGATCGTCCGCGAGAGGCCATATTTGGACTGGCCGCGATAGCGGGGACGAGCGCGCACGGGGATCTCCGTGATCCGCGCGCCCACGAGACTCGCCAGTGCGGGGATGAAGCGATGGAGTTCGCCGTAGAGGCGAATGTTCTTGATGACCTCTCGCCGATACGCCTTGAACGTCGAGCCGAAATCTCGAAGGGGCACGCCCGAAAGGCGCGCCATGATCCAATTAGCGACGCGCGAGGGAAGACGCCGCGTGAGGAAATCCTCGGGGCGATCCTTCCGCCATCCGCTCACAATATCGTATCCCTCCCGCAGCTTCTCCAGGAGTCGCGGGATGTCCTGCGGATCATGGTGCAGATCACCATCCATCGCGATGATGATCTCCCCGCGAGCGAAATCGAAGCCGGCCGCCAAAGCCGCCGTCTGCCCGAAGTTTCGACTCAGGCGCAGGAGGTGCACGTTCGGATCTTCGTGATAGAGCGCCAAGAGGACGGCGTACGTCTCATCACGGCTCCCATCGTCCACGAAGATCACCTCGTACGGTTCGCCGAGCTGCTCCAGCACTGGCCGCAACTCTCGATGAAGTGGCTCGACGTTCTCCGCTTCGTTGTAGAGCGGGATGACGATGGAGTAGGTGGGCGTCAGAGGCTCTCGCGTGGCCGAAGGATATTCGCGACGGACGGGCGTCATCTTCTCGCTCCTCACGAAGAGTCCTTCGGCAGATCGCGTCGGCGCCGCCAGAGCGTGCCCGAGCGCGTGTCCTCCAGGATGATGCCCCGCTCGTAGAGGATCCGCCGAATCTCGTCGGCGCGGGCGTAATCGCGGCGCTCGCGGGCGCGCGCTCGTTCCTCGATGAGCGCGCGCAGCTCGGGATCAAGCGGCTCGGGTTCGATCTCGCCGAGAACGCCGAGGACTTGATCCACGCGGCGTATCCACTCGAGAAGTTGCTGCCGATCGTCCTCGCGGAGAATCCCTTGGGCCAACGCGAGGGTCACCTCGCCGACGAGCGTATGGAGCGCACCGAGCGCTTGCGCCGTGTTCAGATCCTGGTCCATCGCCGCCTCGAACTCGTGGGCCGCGCGTCGCAGAGCGTCAGCCATCGTGGGATTCGATCCCGGCTCGCAGCGCGCTTCGCGCACGCGCCAGAGGAAATCGCGCAGATTCGCCAGCGTCGCTTCAGCAGCTCGCACCCCCTCGAAGGTGAAATTGAGCGGCGTGCGATAGGGGACCGACAGCAGCGCGTAACGAATGGCCATCGGATCGAAGCCGCGCGCCAGCAGATCGCGCAAGGTGTAGAAGTTCCCCCGCGACTTCGCCATCTTCTCTCCCTCGACCAAGAGGAACTCCGTATGCACCCAATATCGGACGAAGGGCTTCCCCGTCGCCGCCTCGCTCTGCGCGATCTCGTTCTCATGATGCGGGAAGATGAGGTCCACGCCCCCGCAGTGGATGTCGAAGGTCTCGCCCAAATACTTCATGGACATGGCCGAGCACTCCAGATGCCAGCCGGGTCGGCCCGGGCCTAATTCCGTCTCCCATCGCGGTTCGTCCGGCTCCTTCGGCGCTTTCCACAACACGAAATCGCGCACATCGGCTTTCTCGTATTCGTCCACATCCACGCGCGCGCCGGGCTTGACTTGATCGGGTCGAATCTTGGCAAGCTTCCCGTATTCCGGGAACGCCGCGATCCGAAAATAGATCGAACCATCGCTTCGGTACGTATACCCTCGCTCTTGCAGGCGCTTCACCAGGGCCACCATCTCCGGAATGTGCTCGGTCGCGCGAGGCATGACTTCGGGCGTCTCCAGATTGAGCGTCCGCATATCGTCGAGGAAGGCGGCGATGTAGCGATCGGTCAGCTCGCGCAAACTCACCCCCTCTGCTTGTGCGCGCCGAATGGTTTTGTCATCCACGTCGGTGAAGTTCATGACGTGGAGGACGCGATACCCCTTGTACTTCAAGTAGCGCCGCAGGATGTCCACCGAGACGAAGGTCCGAAAATTTCCGATGTGGCCGTAGTCGTAGACCGTGAGGCCACAGCTATACATGCGGGCCGTCTCCCCATCGAGGGGGGTGAAGACCTCCAACTCTCCTGACAGCGTGTTCCGCAAGCGCAGCATCTCGAGCGCGCGCTCCGAAATCAGAAAAATACCCCTGCTTCCCCTACACTGTCAACGCGGCGATAGGCGAAGAGGCGCCCGGCGACGATTGACTTCTCGCCACGCGAATGGCTTAATTGTGTAGCTTGATCCTCACGGGGAGGCGCGCGAGGACATATGCTGCTGGTCATAGACGTGGGCAATACGAACATGGCCCTCGGCGTGTACGAGGGCGAACGGCTCGTCGTCGTCTGGCGCCTGACGACGCAGCGCGAGCGGACGGTGGACGAGCTGGGGATCCTCTGCCGCACGCTCTTCACGCTGGAGAAACTGGAATTCTCCGCTGTGCACGCCATTGTGATCGCGTCGGTCGTCCCTCCGCTCGATTTCGCGCTGCGGAAGATGGCGCAAACGTACTTTCATCTGGATCCCCTCTTCGTGGACTGGCGCACGCCGACGGGCATGCCCATTCTCTATGAGAACCCGCACGAGGTGGGGGCGGATCGCATCGCCGATGCTGTGGCGGCGTATGCCAAATACGGCGGACCGTGCATCGTCGTGGACTTCGGAACGGCGACGACCTTCGACGCCATCTCCCAACGGGGCGAATACCTGGGCGGCGCTATCGCACCGGGCATCACCATTTCGGCCGAAGCGCTCTTTGAGCGAACGGCGAAATTGCCCCGCGTGGACATTCGACGGCCGAGCGCGGTCATCGGTCGTTCGACAGTCGCCAGTATCCAATCGGGGCTCTACTTCGGCTACATTGGCCTTGTAGATGGCATCCTCGCCCGCATGCTCGAAGAGCTGGGGCCGGAGACGCGCGTCGTCGCGACCGGCGGATTGTCGCACTTGATCGGGCGTGCGTCGGCCTACATCCAAACGCTCGATGATAATCTCACGCTCGATGGCTTGCGGATCATCTATGAGCGAGTTCAACAGCTTCAAGCCTGATGCAGTGAGCGAAGAGCGAGCGTTCCTCGAGCGATCTTCAGGGCAGGGGGAGCGCTCGCGCCCCGCTGATGACTTCGTCGTGAACTATTTCAACTATTTCACCGAGGTCGAAGAGCACTTCGCGCGACGGCGGGGGAAACATCTCCTGCTCTCCACCCTCGATTGGGCGATGATCGAGACATGGAAGGACATGGGGATCCCGCTGCATGTGGTCTTACGCGCCGTGGATCGCGTTTTCGACGCGTATGAGGCGCGGCCTCGAGCTCGGCGCATCAACTCGATCCTTTATTGCCAACAAGAGGTAATGGCCTGCTTTGAGGAGTATCGGCACTCGCGCATTGGCGCGCGCGAAGAATCCGATGGCACCCCCGCGTCGCCACCGCCGTTCTCCCGCGAGATGGTCCTCGACTATCTGGAGCGCGGTCGAGCGGATCTCGAACGCTTAGCTCAAGGGCATTGCGACCCCGAAATGGCGCCCTTGCGCGAGGCCATTGGGCGAGTGATCGGGCGGCTTGAGGCCCTCCTCGACGACGTGCGTGCGGCACAAGAGGTGGACTTCGAGGCTTTGGAGCGAGAGTTGGTGCGGCTGGAGCAGATCCTCTATGAAGCGCTCTTGTCGAGCTTGTCGGAAGAGCGCGTGTCGGAGGTCCAGACCGAGGGCGAACGCCAACTCCGGGAATACAAGAAGCGCATGCCACCGGACCTGTATGAGCAAACGCTTCGCAACTACGTCGCCAAGCGCCTGCGCGAGCAGTACGGCTTGCCGCGCCTCAGCCTCTTCTATCTTTGAACGACTATGGGACATCCGCTGCTTGAGAAACTCCTTCGGCGCGAGGATCTGACACGCGAGGAAGCGGCCGCGCTGCTCGAAGAACTGCTCGCTGAGACGACCGGCGAGGCTTTTATCGCCGCTGTGCTCACCGCGCTCGCGATGAAAGGCGAGGCGGTGGAAGAGTTGGTCGGATTCGCCGAAACCATGCGCGCGCACGCATTGCGCCTTCGATCCGAACGTCCGGATCTCGTGGACACGGCGGGCACAGGGGGAAGTCGTCGTAAGCTCTTCAATGTCTCGACGGCGGCAGCCATTGTGATCGCCGCTGCGGGTGCACCCGTCGCCAAACATGGGAATCGGGCCGCTAGCAGTCGAACGGGAAGCGCGGACGTTCTCGCGGCCCTCGGCGTGCGCATTGATCCGCCACTGGCGATCGTCCAACGGTGCTTAGATGAGATCAGCCTCTGTTTCATGTTGGCACCGCGATTCCATCGGGCCACCGCGCGCGTGGCGCAGGTGCGACGTCAGCTCGGAATCCGAACGATCTTCAACCTGCTCGGACCGCTCACCAATCCCGCCGGGGTGCGCCGTCAGCTCATCGGCGTATCCGATCCGCAGGGCATGGAGAAACTCGCGCGCGCCGCGCAACAGCTCGGAGCCGAACACGTGTGGATTGTTCATGGGAGCGACGGAATGGACGAAATCACTCTCTCTGGACCGACGCATGTCGTGGAAGTGCGCGATGGGCAGATCCGACGCTTCCTCCTCGATCCGCACGAGGTGGGGCTCGCGCTGCGCGATCTCAACGACCTGAGCGCGCTGTCGCCGGAAGAGAGCGCGGCCACGATCCGCGATGTCCTCACCGGAGACCGACGCGATACGGCGCGCGATCTCGTGCTCCTGAATGCCGCCGCCGGTCTTCACGTGAGCGGCCATGCGCGCACGTTGCGCGAGGGGATGGCGATGGCAGCGGAAGCCATCGCCACAGGCGCCGCATGGGAGAAGCTGCGTGCTTTGATCGCTCTGACGAACGAGCCCTCGTCGGCCGAAGAGAGGGAGGACGCGCGTTCATGAGAGAACGAGAGACGGCGATGCGCGACCTTCTCGAGGAAATCGTCGCTCGCAAGGTCGAGCGCCTCAAGGCGGCGAAGCGAAAGAAGCCTCTCGTCGAACTGCAAGCGGAAGCGGCGGCGTGCCCGAACGCGCGACCGTCGCTCCTCCAAGCATGCGCTCGGCCAGATCGCCTCAACATCATCGCGGAGGTGAAGCGCGCCTCTCCCTCCCGCGGCGTGTTGCGAGAGGACTTCGATCCGATCGCTCTCGCTCGCGAATACGAGCGAAACGGGGCAGCGGCGATCTCGGTCCTGACCGAGGAGGATCACTTCCAGGGCGCGCTCGAACATCTCCGCATGATCCGACACGCTGTCAGCGTGCCCCTTCTGCGCAAGGATTTCCTCTTCGATCCTTACCAGGTCTACGAAGCGGCCGCGGCGGGCGCCGACGCCGTGCTCCTGATCGCGGCATTGCTTGACGCGACGCAGCTTCGGGATTTGCTCCAACTCGCTGAGGACCTGGGGCTGGATGCGCTCGTCGAAGTCCACAATCTCGCCGAATTCGAGGAAGCGCTTGCGGCCGGCGCGCGCTTGATCGGCGTGAATAATCGCAATCTGCGAACCTTCGCCGTGGACTGCACCGTCTCTTTCGAGCTGGCCAAACATGCCCCGCGGGACGTTGTGCTGGTCAGCGAGAGCGGCTTGAGCACACATCAGGAATTGGAGGCATTACGCCGCGTGGGGTATCGCGCCTTTTTGATCGGCGAGCATCTGATGCGTGCGGCGCATCCGGGCAAAGCTCTTCGCGCTTTGCTCGGAGGATCGGATCGAGCGGCAGGATAAGGCATGGTGCGAGTGAAGATCTGCGGCATCACAAATGTGGACGATGCGCTGGTCGCCGTCGAAGCGGGCGCCGATGCCCTCGGGTTCATCTTCTATCCGAAGAGTCCGCGCTTCATCACTCCCGATCGAGCGCAAGCGATCATCGAGTGGTTGCCGCCATTCGTCACGCCGGTCGGCGTTTTCGTGAACGAATATGACCTCGAGAAGATGGCGCACGTTGTCTCGGAAGTGCGCCTGGCCGTCGTGCAACTGCACGGAGATGAGCCGCCCGCCTTTTGTCAGCAAGTCGCCCAACGTTGGCGCGTCATCAAGGCCGTGCGCGTCGGCCCCGATTTTCACCCGCACGAAGTCGCCGCGTATCCCGCTCAAGCCATCTTGCTCGATGCCGCCTGCGCCGGCGAATATGGGGGGACGGGCCAACGCTTCGAATGGACGCTGGCGCGGCGCGCGAGGTCGTTCGTCTCGCGAGTGATCTTGGCCGGCGGTCTCTCGCCGGAGAATGTCGCCGAGGCGATTCGATGTGCCCGTCCCTATGCCGTAGACGTGTGCACAGGTGTAGAGGCGCATCCCGGGAAGAAAGATCCGGAGAAGGTGCGCGCGTTCATCGCCGCGGCGAGAGCCGTTGGTGTCCATGAATCCTCGAATCGCGGAGAGGACGCGGACGGCCCAATTCTTTTCGAAGGAGGACTGTCGTGAGCCTCTCGCTTCCAGACAGCCGAGGGCATTTCGGTCCATATGGCGGACGGTTCGTCCCGGAGACGCTCATGCATCCGCTGCAGGAGTTGACCGAAGCCTACATGGCAGCGCGCGAGGATCCGAATTTTCATCGCGAGCTGCAAGAGCTGCTTCACGCCTACGTGGGGAGACCGACGCCGCTCTTCTTCGCCCGGCGGCTGACGGAATATCTCGGTGGCGCGAAGATCTATCTCAAGCGGGAAGATCTCTGCCACACGGGCGCCCATAAGATCAACAATGCCCTCGGCCAAGCGCTTCTGGCCAAACGCATGGGGAAGACGCGGGTCATCGCCGAAACCGGAGCCGGGCAACACGGCGTGGCGACGGCGACCGCGTGCGCGTTGCTCGGCCTGCAGTGCGTCATCTACATGGGCACGGAAGACATGCGGCGCCAAGCGCTCAACGTCTTTCGCATGCAACTACTCGGAGCGGAAGTGCGCGGCGTGGAGGCCGGAAGTCGCACGCTCAAGGACGCCATCAGCGAGGCCTTGCGCGATTGGGTGACGTACGTCGAGACGACGTATTACCTGCTCGGCTCAGTGCTCGGACCACACCCCTACCCCATGATCGTGCGCGATTTCCAATCGCTCATCGGACGCGAGACGCGCCAGCAGATCCTCGCCCGCGAAGGACGCCTCCCCGATGTCCTCGTCGCTTGCGTCGGCGGAGGGAGCAACGCCATGGGCCTCTTCTTCGACTTCCTCGCCGAGCCGCAGGTGCGGATGATCGGTGTGGAAGCAGGCGGCCGCGGTCACGCGCTCGGTGAACACGCAGCGCGATTCGCCGGGGGTCGGCCGGGCGTTTTGCACGGCACGTACACCTACGTCTTGCAGGATGATGACGGGCAGATCGCTCTGACGCATTCGATCGCCGCCGGATTGGACTACGCCGCTGTCGGACCAGAGCATGCCTACTGGCGAGACCGCGGGCGCATCGAGTACGTCCGGGTCAGCGATCAGGAAGCGCTCGAGGCTTTTCAACTGCTCGCGCGCTTGGAAGGCATCCTCCCGGCTCTGGAGAGCGCGCACGCGCTCGCTTACGTCTGCCGATTGGCGCCGACAATGCGGCGCGACCAGATCCTCGTCGTCAACCTCTCCGGTCGCGGCGATAAGGATGTTCAAACCGTCGCCGATGCGCTCGACCGCAGGGGAACGGGATCACCATGAGTCGAATTCGAGAGCGACTGGAAGCCTTGCGACGAGCAGGACGCAAGGGATTCATCCCGTATCTGACGGCCGGCGATCCGAATTTGGAGACGACGGCACGCTTGATCCGTGCCTTGGAGATCGCGGGCGCCGATGTCATCGAACTCGGCGTTCCTTTCTCCGATCCCATCGCCGATGGGCCGGTCATTCAACGGGCCTCGGAGCGCGCGCTGCGTCGGGGCACACGCCTTCGCGACTGTTTGGACATCGTCGCCGACGTCCGTCGGCAGTCGGATATCCCGATCGTCCTTTTCAGCTACCTCAATCCCCTCCTACAATTCGGGCTCGAACGCTTGGCGAAGACGATGGCGGCCGTGGGTCTTGACGGCGTGCTCGTCACCGATCTCGTCCCGGAAGAGGCCGAGGACTTCCGACGCCTGATGCGCGCGCATGGGATCGAGACGATTTTCCTCGCCGCGCCGACGAGCACGGACGAGCGCATCGCGGAGATCGCGCGTTCGTCCTCGGGCTTCATCTACGTTGTCTCGCGCACCGGTGTGACGGGAACGCGCGAGCAGCTCTCGGAAGCGATGCGTCCGACGGTCGAACGCGTGCGTCGCCATACGGATCTCCCCATCGCCGTCGGCTTCGGCATCTCTCACCCGGAACACGTGCGGGAGAGTTGGCGCTATGCGGATGCCGCGGTGGTCGGCAGCGCGCTCGTCCAGGAGATCGAGCGCCACGCGGGAGCGCCCGATCTGGTCGAGCGCATTGCCCGTTTCGCCCAATGGTTGAAGACAGGAGCTGCAGAAATCCCCGACTGAGGAGGTCGCATCGTGGAGATCGAAGATTGGCGGCGGATGATAGACGAGATTGACGCACAATTGGTCGAGCTGTTGAATCGGCGCTCTCGCTGCGTCATCGAGATCGGGAGACTGAAACGAGCGCATAATCTGCCCCTCTATTCCCCGGAGCGCGAACGAGAGGTGTTGGAACGCGTGCGATACCTCAATCGCGGCCCGCTCGATGACGAGGCCCTGCAGCGCCTTTTTGAGCACATCATTGACGAATCGCGCCGACTCGAACGGCTCGCCACGGAATCTCCCGATGGTCTGGACGAACACCTGCGGAAGATGACCGAGAGGGAAGGGCGATGATCCTCGTTCCCGAGGAGAACGCCATCCAGCAACAGATCGCCCGCGGCATTGAGAGGCCCGCGGACTCATGGTGAGCAGCTCCACGCACTGGTCGAACGCCTCCCCCGAATCGCGGCGATGGCGAGACGAACGATATGAGCGTCTCTCTCGGGCCAGCGGCTGGCGAAGGGACCGTAAAGTCAAGCAAAGATGATGGCCTACGCCGTCAGCTTTCAGGAGCCCGGCGGACGGAATTGCGCCTCCTCGATCTGGACCCCGTAGGCGACCTCGGTGAATCGGATCTCTTGCACGAGTCGCCCATCCTCGTATCGCTCGATCCGATATGGCACGAGCGTCGTTTGCACGACGCGGAAGTCGTAGAAGGAATCCCGAAAGCGAATCGGTTTGTTCACCAACGGGACGGAGACATCGTACTCGATGTGGAGAATGCGGAACGTCCGCGCGCTGATGAAATAGCGCGCGCTCGAACCATCCGGCAAAGTGAGATCGAGAACTTCCACATCAATCCCGCTCCGTTTCTCCCGCCCGACATATTTCACCTCGGCCTTATACTCGCGATACCGCAAGAGCGTCTCGTAGTTGTGCTTCAACTCCGCGCGAAACGCGGCCTCCGTGCGCAAGCGCAGGACGATGGGAGCCCCGTTCTCCGTCCCCCATACGCGCTCCCCATCATAGGTGATGACGAGCGTCGGCGCATTGGGGAATCGCAGCTCGACCTGTCGCAATTCGTCCTGCTTCTCCAAACGATGGAGGAAACGAATCGTGATCTCTCCCTCGCGCGTGCTCCCATCTTCCAAATACACCTTGACGAACCCCCGCAACTGCCCCTTCTGACGAAGCAAATACACGGAAGCTTCGCCCCCGTAGGCCGCGAGGGTGCGTTGCAGAAGCTCGAAGGCCTTTTTGTCCTGAGTCGCTGATGGGATCGGCCCTCCCATGAAGAGGAGCGAGAGGACCCCTGCGACGAATCGGCATCCCCATCTCATACGCCTGACAGCATACGCCGAGCGACCGTCTCTCGGCAAGTTAAGGCCGAGAGCGCAGCAGTCGAGGAGCGAACGAATCGCTCACGTCCACGAGATATTCGGCGTCGGTCAGCTCTCCTGTCTTCGGATCGTAAAGTCGCATTCGGAATCGGTGTCGCGTCGCCTCGCGCCGATGTTCGATCGGGAGAACGCCGTGGGCGATTTCCCATCGCCCGATCTTGTACCGATGCTGTTCGACGTCCCAGATCCAAAGCCGCAAGCGCTCGAAATCCGTCCCCTCTACTGGAGCCGTCCGATGCGTATCGAAGGTCAAGTAGTGAGCGGACGTCCCGATCTCCGGATCCTCGATCGAAGCCAGTTCGTACCACGCGACGAACGCATACTCGCCCTGCAGGTGGCGCAACCGATCCGGGATCTTCAGCTCTACGAGCGGGGCATACACCCATCCCACTCGGATGAGGAACGATTCGGGCAACCGCACGCAATACCAGAGGTCCAAAGGCGGCGTCGGTTCGGACGATCGGACGCGGCGCGCGCGCGGCTGATACCGCCGAGGCCACACGTCCGAACTGAAGCGTCGCGTCCGCTCCCGACGCAGGATGTCCACCACCGTCCCCGCCGGCGCATAAAAGAGCACGTTCTCCTCCGAAGCGCGACCAGGCGTCAATCGAATCGCCGCGCTGCCCACCAGCTGCCCGAGCGCTTGCCTGGGGATCGAAGCCATCGCGCGTTCCAGCGCGCGCGCGTCCTCGAAGATGCGTTTACTGAGCACGTGGCGAGCTTCCACCCATCCTTCGATCCCCCCTCGCGTCCGGACGCGCACCCATTCTTCTTTCCGCTCCAGGATCTCCACCTCTTCGCCTTGCCGAAGTTTCGCCAGCTCGATGGCCAAAACCGCAGTCGAGCTACGCACCGAACCGTCGGAAGAGAGCACGACGCCATCGTCCACTTTCGGCTGACGCACTCTCTCCTCGCAGCCTCCCGTAAACGCCAGAAGGAGAACGCCGATTACTCCGGCGACAGCGCGCACCTTCTTCCTCCCGATCGCGAAGGCGCTTAGTGTAAGCCTTCGCCTCTCCGCGGTCAAGCGGGCTCTCGATATACGCGAGGTCAATCTCGGAGCTTGCCGCAGCTCGCGATCGCACCGCATTGGCGAAAGGTCTTGGCGAAAGTTTCGGCCGATCCTTCCAAGCTCTCGACGGTGGCCCATTCGCTCGCGGTCACATGCCGAGCGATGCGGCACCAATCCCCTTCAGCGATGTCTCTTCACCAAGAGGGAACGACTCGCCAGATGCGTTCGAAAACGCCATCGGACGGCGAGCCACTAGAAGCCCCCGCAGACCCGTATGACGAGATCCGCGTGGAGACATCAGCGATGAGCCGATGCGAGTACGCTCGCCGCAATCGGGCATAACTTGCCACATCGCCGAGCACGGGAGCGATCTGCGAACGATATTCAGCGATGACTTCGAGTTTAGCTGGCAACACGTCGCCAATCTCACACAGTTCCGGCACCAGCCACAGCCGCGCGCGCGCCGTCCCACGTCTCTCCCTGACGAAGCGGAAGACCAGAAATCCGTATGCTGCCGCGCGCAACGCCCAATGCCCGACCGCCGCGCGAACCGAATCGAGCGTCATCATCGTCGCGTAGGCGTGACGCGCGCGCGTCCACGCGGAACCCCGCGTGACCTCTTCGCCGATCCAGCGCGCCTGCACCTCTCTCAGCCGATGC
Organism: Blastocatellia bacterium; assembly: GCA_025055075.1. NCBI lineage: Bacteria > Pseudomonadati > Acidobacteriota > Blastocatellia > Blastocatellia bacterium. The sequence continues at coordinate 12,886 of JANWYV010000034.1, read as the reverse complement.
TCCACCAAATGAGGAATCAACGCATACGGAGCGTCCTCGTAAAAGCACACCTCGGGAGCGCGAGCCGTCGAAGACGATTGCCTGAGTCGCTCGATGCTCCGAACGACACTCTCAAATACCACTCGATGATCGGCGTGTTGGCCGACGCCCAGAGGAGAATAGAGGCGCCGCGGGCGCGTTCGTTCCACGAGCTCGACGATTTGCAGCGCCAAATGAGCTGCCAATGCGCGATCCGCCGGGACGAACCGCGAAAACGCCCCGTAGAGCGTATGGTACGCACGATCGCGAAAGATCGCTTCCGGATGATCGAGCCAGAGGAAATCCGCACCCAAACGCGCCATCGCTCGCTCGTCCTCGCAGCGCCGTTCGACCATGTCACCGACGCGCGCTCGAACGCGAGGGGAGATCTCCCGACACGGTCCGACCTCTGCCGTGAAGACAGTGACGACGAGCACAGATCGCCCCAGCGCGCGCTCGCGCAGAATGCGTCCCCCGCAAGAGAACGCGACGTCGTCCAGATGGGGGGAGATGTAAACGTCATCGAACGAACGATCCAAAGCCGCGATCGAGGGATATCGCATCGGAGCTACGCCGCCTTGGAACGTTCGGCGATCGGGTGCAGGTCAATCACCACGAGCTTGGCATACCATCGCGTGCCCGTGAGGCGCTCCCATAGGGAGAAGCGTCGGACGGCCGCGATGCGCGCACCATAGAACCGCCGATAAAACTCCGTCAGTCGGTCGTCCCCTTCTTCTTCAGCCACCGCCCCTTGAATGCCGCGCACTCCCGTCTCTCGCAAATGCACCATCACGACATCGCCCAATCGCCGCCCGATCCGAAGGAGTGCGAGCTTCTCCTCGGTGAAGGCCGGGTCTACGTTGACGTGCACATGCCCGGGATACGCCCGCCACGATACTGACGGAATCTCGCGCCACGCTCGCGTGAGCACCCACCAAAGAGTGCGATATGTCTCTGGTCGCCGATACCGCCGCAGGGCAATTCCCTTCGCGATGCGCCACAGGACGCCAGGCAGGATGCGCCCGAACAGAATGCGGAGATACCGCCGCGTGTCCTTGCATGCGAGCGCATACCCCACGATGCGCCCGTTCACTTCGGCCACGAAGCAGGATTCCGGCTCGTAGTCGAGATAGTAATCGGCGAAGAGTCGGCTGATGATCTCCACGTCTTCGAAGATCTGCTCTGTCGGACGCCCCGGCAAGACCGAGCGCTGACAGATCTGACGAATTTGCTCTCGATCTTCCGGCTGCGCCCGTCGTACGTGAACTTCAGCGAAGGCGACGCTCACGGCACTCTCCGTGCAGCGAGGACGGCATTGATCCCGCCGAACGCGAACGAGTTGGAGAGAACGACGTCGAGCTTCTGCTCCCGCGCGTGATTGGGGACGTAATCGAGATCGCATTCGGGATCCGGCTCCGTATAGTGCGCCGTCGGCGGAATGATCCCGTGTTGCAGGGCCAGAAGGGCTGCCGCGAACTCGATCGCGCCCGCTGCGCCCATCGTGTGACCGTGCACAGCCTTGGTCGAACTGATGGCCAGATGCCGCGCGTGTGATCCAAAGACGAGTTTGATCGCTTCGGTCTCGATGCGATCGTTCGCTTTGGTGGCCGTGCCGTGCGCGTTGATGTAGGCGACGGCTTCAGGCGCGATCCCAGCTTCCGCCAAGGCCGCCTGCATAGCGCGCGCTGGCCCCTCGACCGAAGGATCCGTGATGTGGCCAGCGTCGGCCGAGACTCCATACCCCACAATTTCGGCGTAGATGCGAGCCCCACGAGCCCGCGCGCGCTCATAGTCCTCCAACAGGAGGACAGCCGCGCCTTCGCCCACGACCAACCCGTCGCGATCCCGACTGAAGGGACGACACGCACGCGCCGGATCTCCACGACCGCTGGCCAGCACCCGCAGCGCTTCCCACGCCTTCATGACGCCGAAGGTGATCGGCGCATCCGCCCCACCAGCGAGCATGGCATCGGCATACCCATACTTGATCTGGTGAAATGCCCATCCGATCGCCTGCGCTCCCGAAGCACAAGCCGTGCTGATGGCCAATATGGGCCCGCGCGCTGAGAAAAACATGGAGATTTGCGAGGCCGCGGCATTGTACATGATGCGCGGGATCGTCAGTGGATGCAGCCGCGGGTTCCGCTCCCCGTAGAGCCGTTCGTATCCGGCATCGAGCGTCCCCATCCCTCCGAATGCTGTCCCAATAGCGACGCCGAAGCGATCGCCTTCGGCCTCCGTCGGCGAGAAGCCAGAATCCGCGAGGGCTTCCCGCGCCGCCACCAACGCGAATTGCGCGAAGCGATCCAGAAGCCCCACTTGCTTCGTCGTGAAATGCGCCGATGGATCGAAACCCTTTACCTCAGCGGCGACCTTGACCGCCATCCCATCGGTCGGAATCTGCGTGATCTCGCCAACGCCCGAACGCGCGTGAATGAGGTTCTCGAAGAACTCAGCTGCCGTCAGGCCAACGGCCGAGACCACGCCGATTCCGGTGACTACAACTCGTCGCATATGCTCCCCCTCAGCGCGAATCCCATGGACGAGGTGTCCGCGACGCCGTGAACGAAGGCTCGGGGCGCGTTCCTATGATGAAGGCTCCGCCGAATATCCCAAATTCTCCATCTGCCCGAAGAAAGCCTGCAGCCGCTCGATGACATCCCGCACCGAACGCATGCCGACGGCGACGTTCTCCGGGATGGAGACCTTGAATTCTTCCTCCAGCTCGAAGACGATCTCCAACCCCATGAGCGAATCCACACCCAACTCTTCGAACGTCGCTTCCGGATGAACGCGCTCGGGATCGAGATGACACGCTCGCGCAATGGCTTGAATCACTCGCTCTTGCAGGTTCATAGCCACTCTCGCTCAATCGTTGTGTGAGGCTCTTTAATATCGCAAATCCCCGGCGAAGTCAACGCTCCGCCCCTCATTCGCACGGGAAGCTCTTCGGCAGAAGCACAACAAAGTACGCCACGCCCCATACCCCATTCCTCGGCGAGCAAAAGGACACCCACTCCTCAGTTTTCTCGATCGGACCACTGGGTTCGCAGGCTCTTGGCGAAGAGAGGCATGAAAAACGGCTGGCGGCAGAAGCGGTTCGCCTCATGCCGCCAGCCGATGTCGCATCCTCAGAATTCGTACCGGAGCGCGAACTGCATGATGCGCGGACGCGTGAGCGTCCCCTCATACCGCCCGAAGGTGGCCGTGATGTCCGGGTACGCCAGGAGCGATCCCGTATCGAACCGCACGGAGTTGGTCACGTTGAAGACTTCCCACCGGAACTGCAATCGGTGCGTCTCGGTGATCTGGAAGGCCTTCATCAAGCCCATGTCGATCGCGAAATAACCGTCGCCCCGAATCCGATTGCGGAAGCCAACCTCGCCCGGGCGTTGGAACCGGAGCATCCCCAGCACTTCGGCCGGATTGCGGAAGGCCGCGGGTCGGACTTTTCCATCGGGGAACCTGTAGCTCCTGTTGGTCTCCCCTTTGGGATAGCTCTTCTGCCCTTCCTTCAGCTCGGCGTTCCCCTGGAGATTCCAGTTCGTCGCCCAGCAAGAGCGGCAGTTGATGATGTTGAGCGGGAAGCCGCTGGTCCACCGGAACAAGCCCGTCGTCTGCCAGCCACCGATGATCTGGTTCGCCCAGCCGGGGATATTCCCGCCCAAGGGCTTCCCCCGACCAAACGGCAGCTCGACGATCCAGTTGGCATTCAACTGATGCCGCACGTCGAAATCGGAGAAGGAATACTGCAGGCGCGGGCTCCAGGAGTTGATGATGAAGTCGGTGTAGCCACCGCTGAAGAAGGTTCCAAATGAAGCGCCGCGCTCTGTCCCCGAGGTCAGATCGAGCGACTTGGAGAGCGTGTAGTTGAGGTCGAACTGCGTGCCACCACTGAAGCGCTTGCGCACGAGGAGCTGAAGGGCATGATACTCGGAGAAGCCGATCGACCCCTGCGCCGACAAGGAGGAGTACTGGTCGTTCCAGAAGGCGAAGGGCTTGCCCGCCGGATTGTCGCGCGTCGCGCCAAAGCACGCTGGATTGCAGAATAGATCGAGCTCGTAAAGCGCTGTTAGGTAATCAGGCGCATTCTCTCGGAAGATCCGGTAGATGGCCTGCGTGCTCGTCAAACCGCCACCCGCGCGCGCTCCAGCCGTCGGGAAGAGATTCTCCCAATACGGGATCCTCGGCACGGCGCTCACAGGCGTATTGGCTTCGATCAGCCGGACGAGCATCTGGGCGGCCGTGAAATAGTCCATGCCGGACTTCGGGTCCACCAAGTTCATGGGCATCGCCAAGTCGTATCGGGTCAGCAGCTTTCGCCCGCGACGTCCGACATAGCCCACTTCGACGCTGAAATCCTTCGGCAGCTCGCGCCCGATGAAGAAGTTGAACATGTGCGCGTACGGCGTTCGCACGGTGTCATCAATGCTCGTGGTGATGGCGAAGAGCCCATGCGGAGGAGTCTGCGGGAAGCCACCCGGAGGCGCCGGTCGCTGGAACTCCGATCCATCGCGCGCGACGCGCGGGACGTCGAAGACGCCCGTGAAGCGCGGCGCATTCGCCTCAGTGATCGTGCCCCAGACGTTCGTCAAGCTCGTCGTCAGGCCAAATGCCCCTTGCTCATCGAAGGTCGTCGCCAGCGCGTGCCCGATGCGGTCATACACAAGCCCATAACCGAAGCGGAAGACCGTGCGCCCATCGCCAAAGAGTGGCCGCAAGAAGTTCCGCGGGGACCACGCAATGGAGAAGCGCGGCGACCAGTTGTTGAAATCCTTCGCAAAGAAGCCCGGCTTATTATTGGCCGGACCCGCCAGGTCGAAGCTGATGCGCGGGAGATCGTAGGAGGGGATCCCCTTGAGCATCGCCGCCCGTCGCAGCTCGAACCATTCGCCGAAGCTCGGCGTCGGTCTGACCTGCACGCCATTGGTCTCCCACGGCGGCGAATACAGGTAATACCGCACGCCCGCCGTGATCGTGAGATTCGGTCTCACGCGCCATTGATCCTGCACGTATCCTTCGTACTCATTCGTGGCATAACGGCGACGAATGAGCGTGCCTTCAGGCAGCACGTTCCCCTGTTTGTCGTAGTTGTACCGCGCCGTGAACTGCGTGATCGTGCCCAACACCAAGATGGGGAAGCCATCAGCCCACGCCGCATAGAACCCACTGGCGACCGCAGGTAACGTCCGGCATCCCGGTTGCGTGCAGCGCGGATGGCCCGGAGCCGTATAGCGCCCAACACCAAGCAACCACGAACCATTGCCGACGACCGTATGGAAGGACGTCGCGTTGGTGAAGCGCGGGATGCGCGTGAACCGGAAGTTGATCCCCGCCTGAACCGTATGCGCGCCCCGAATCCAGGAAATGTCGTCCACAAGGTTATGCGTGCTCGCGATGCGCCCGAAGGAGCTAGTCGGAGCGGGAATGTTGTTGAGGAAACGCAAGGTCACCTGCGTGCGCTGTTGCAAACCTGCCGTCGTTGAACCCAGGCGTGTCAAGCCATAGCGGAACGTGTTCACCAGGTTCGGCTTCAGTGTCGCGTCGTAGCCGAGCGCGAAGCCTTTCGAGTTCACCAGCGTCTTCTGGTTCGGCGGCTGTCCCGGATATTGCGGCTCGGAGTTGATCACGTCGTCCTGCAGATTTCCGCGCCAGAAGAGCGTGTGCCGACCGGCCCGATCAATGTTGAAATCGGTGCGCAGGATGTACGTGTTGAAGTCGTTCTTGATCGGGGCCACGAAGCGAAAGCCCATGATGTTCAAGCCATCCCGCCCCGGATCGTTGGGCTCGGGGAATTGCTGCAGATACCGCATCAGCGCGGGATTCACGCCGATCCCCAAAGGATCGATTGAAGCGGCTTCCGCAGGCGTCAACACGCGAATCCCAGCCGGGATGTCGAACGTGCGCCCAGCCACAGTGATCCGCGTCGCCGGACACTCGGCCGGGTTCGCGCACCGATATTGGAAGTAGCCGTGACGAACCAAGAACGAAGGTACCGAACGCAAGATCGGCTCTTCACGCTTCTCCCGCAGTCCCTCGTAGTTGCCGAAGATGAACCACCGGTCCTTGATGATCGGCCCACCGGCCGATGCTCCAAAGATATGATAGTTCAAAACAGGCGGCTCATTAGGTCGCCCCGACTCGATCTGCGCGAGCTTGTTGAAGAACTCGTTGGCCGAGGTCGCCGTGTTCCGGTGGTACCAATAGAGAGAGCCATGAAGCTCGTTCGTCCCGCGCTTCGTCACCAAGCTGACTTGAGCGGAACTGGAGCGCCCCTGGCTCGCATTGTAGTTCGTCGTCGTCACGCGAAACTCCTGTGTGGAATCGAGCGTCATGCGCAAGACCGAGGTATAGGCATAGCCGAACTGCGGATCGTTCACATCCACGCCGTCCAAGGTCACATTCTGCTGATCGCTGCGGCTCCCGCTAATGCTTCCGCTGCGAATGTCACCCGTCGGCAAGAACACAGCGCCCGGTTGGAGACTGAGTAACTCCACCACATTGCGCGCCAGAAGCGGCAGTTGCCGGATCTGCACTTCGCCGAAAGGATTGCCGATCGAGGCATCGGCCTTGTTGATGAGCGCTTCGCCCACGATCTCGACAGTCTCAACGACTTCTCCCACTTCGGTGAATTGCACATCGAGCACCACGGGCATGTTCACCAGAAGTTGCAGATTCGAGCGGACGATGCTCTTGAAGCCGCTCATCTCCACTCGGAGATTGTACGTGCCTGGGGGAAGTTGCGGGAAGGCATAATACCCCCGCTCGTTCGTCGTCGTCGTCCGAGAGGCTCCTGTCGCCACATTGGTGAGCGTCACGGTCGCACCGACGACGACCGCGCCCGTTGGATCGGTCACCGTCCCCGAAAGCGAGGTCGTCGCTTGCGCCCACGCCCGACCGCTCAGTAACAGCAGAAACAGGAGTCCCCCGACCACGTTCCATGCGAATTGCCGTCGAATCATAGGCGTTCTCCTCCTCGTCGAAATTCGGGCAATGCGGTGAGGATTATATACGAAAGGCTGTCGAGTTTCAACGAAGAATTGTGGCTCTCAGCGCGAAGACGAGAGCCGAATTCCGATCGCCTCGCAGGGATCTTCAATCGGTGCCAATCGCCAAGAAGGTCGCGCTTCGTACAATCTCAGCCCAAGAGGGACGGCTGAGGGAAAGAGGGAGGAACCGTTCCGCGATTCCTCCCCCGCCTTCTAATGAGTTCTCACAGTCCCACGAGCAGGCCTTGGATCAAGCTGTTCGTGGCATTTTGGCCCAGCGCGATGCCCAACAACACCACCGACATCATCGCCGCTTACGTCTCAACAAGGCATGCCCGAGGAGTTGCGCTTCTCCGGCGTTTATGAGAGAATCCTCCCTTCAAGAGGCATCGGAGGGGGAGGAAGCCTATGGCGATCCGATATACGGTGGCGACCATCAGCCCAAAGTACCATCAGGCGATCCTTGACTGGCAGCGAAAGAATTTTCCCGAACTCGACATCCTACTGGCCTACTGGGACAAATATTTTCCCGGCCTGCCGCGATTTCAACTTGTGGCCAAAGTGGGAGACCTGCGCACCGAGGTGATCGAGGTCGGGAAATACGTCGGCCAGCCGAAGATCGAGCGAGCGGCTGAGATGGCCGGCAATATGTTCTACACAGCCCGCCGCATCATCCGCGCGCAATGTTCGACTGAATTCGGCTCCATCGAGCAACATCGCATGAGCCTGGACACGGCTCCCGATGATGAAGCGCGCTTTGAGATCCTTCGGATCATGGCCGAGGAATTGCGCCATGCCTACCAGATGTTCTGGGTCCTCGATCACGATCCAACGTGGAAGCGACCGGGACACGGAGACGTCGCTGCTGAGACGATCGAGGAACTGCTCGCGATGCGAACGGGAACGCATGTGCTCGATGCTTTCAATATCGAGTTCCGCGATTTCCTGGACAATGCCGTCTACACGGCCATTATTGACTTGGTCGGGAAGTACCAGCTCGACATGATGCAGATTTTCAGCTATGCCCCCATGGCGCGAAGCATGGGACCGATGCTCGGTGAAGAAGGATTCCATATGGGCTTCGGCCGCCGCGCTCTGAAGGATTTAGCCGTCGCCGCTACCCGCGGAGAAGGCGCTTACAGCCTGGAGGATATCCAGCGGGCGATTAACAAGTGGTATCCGCGCGGCCTGGAGATGTTCGGCAATGAACGGACGGGTGAGACGGCCGTCGCCTTCGGCTTCAAACCGAAGACCAACGGTCAAGCGCAGGCCGAATACATCGCAGAAGTCGAAGGGATCATCGAAGGGGTCAATATCGCCATCGTGCGTGTACGTCATCCCAATATGCCTCCAGATGAGGCTCGACGCCTCATCCGCGAGGTGCTGAGTTCAGGGGAATCTCGCCAGGGCATCCGCCCCGAAGACCTGCTCCTTCTCCCCGATCGCCGGTTCTTCCGCAGACGCGGGCTCGAGGAATACGTTTTTCAACCGTATGACCTGCGTGGGCATCTGCTCACCGAAGGTGGACGCCCGATTCCTCCGGAGCAATATCTCGCTTATCTGGCCCGCGTCTTGCCCGAACCCTATCTCGCGAGCGAGGACTTTCGCCGATACGTCGAACAGTTGAAGGCACACTGGGCGCGAGGGACTGGGGAGCCGTCCCCCCTCTGGATCACATGAGCGAGCTGAAGGTTCGCTCACGCTTCTCTTGGTAGGATTCGGATCACGAATTCACGCCTGGAACGTTGAGCGTCGCCACGGTGAACTTCACGGGCAACGACGTCTCGATCGTCCCGGTTGGTTCCCCATCGTCGGCGCGCGTGTCGCGGATTCGAATCCTGAACACTCCGACCTCCCTCACCACGGGAGACTTCGACAATGACGGGCGGGTGGACATCGCGATTGTCGGATCGCCGTTTGGGCAACTGTTGACGTTGCTTGGAACCAGCGACGGCAGTTTCGTCCTCAAACGATGAGTCCCTCAGATTCCCCGGTGCGAGCGAAAAGGCTCGCGCCGGGGAGTTTCTGCCGTCGGCCTTCAGGCAGATCCTCCGCACGGGCCACGATTTCGCGTTCCCCGAAGCAGCGCGCCCTCATCGAGCCACCGATGCGTGGTACGATGCGTCCACGCGATAGCGCTTGAACAGCTTTCCCTTGTCCTACTGGCCGTAGAAGGAGTGGGAGAACGTTCGGGGTAAAGGTGAAGCCGCAATGGGAACGAGTGCGGATCAGCAGAAATGCATTCAGGAAGAGGCCGAGCGGATGGCCTGGGGTGACCGCCCGCTCGGCCTCTAGGACCTCACGCCGCGCCCGGCTTCATACGACCGCGCGACCCCGCACAGGCCGCCTACGGACACGGCCCGTTGTCATCTATGTTCGAATCAACGATCGTCAATCGCTGAGATAGGCTGAACGCTGCAATCACATTGCCCGTCCGTCGCCGCAGATCGATCGTCCCCACGATGGTCGGGCTGACCCCTCGCGCGCTGCGGAAGCGAATCGTCGTGCTGGTCCGCGTGAACTCGATCGCCCCACTGAAGGTGCCCGAAGCCGTCCTGAGCGTGTACTGCCTGTTCAGCAAATCGAGCGCCAGACAGTTGTTTCCTTGCTGCAGGACGAACAGACTGACCCCCTGCCGCGTGTTCGTGAACGTGCAGGTCACCGTCTCATTCGCCGCCAGATTGATCTGCGCCTGCCGGTTGTTGAGATTCACTGTCGTATTGCTGGTCGGATCGGTGCACGCCAAATTCGTGAAGCTCCATCCCGTCGGCGGCGTCGCCTCCGTCACCGTGTAAGTCCCTGGCGCGAGCGTGAACGACTGGGTGCCGCTGCCGCCGCTGGTCGTAATGGCGAACGAGCCAATGGAGCCCGAACCCGTGAAGTTGAACGTGCCGTCTCCGCCGATTGTGGCCTTAGTGATAATGATCGTGCCCTGCTGCAGATTGAACGTCGCCACGCACGCCTTATTTGCGTTCATAGTGAGTTGACCATCGAAGCAATCGGGATCTCCTGTCCAGCCAGCGAAGGTCGACCCCGGGTTTGCCATAGCCGTCAGGTTCACAATCGTCCCGTCAGCGTACGGCTCAGTGCAGTCACCCGAAGCGCTGCCCGAACTGATGCTGCAACTGATCCCCGAGGCCGTCACTGTACCGCTGCCCGTACCCGCCCCGCCGATCGTCAACGTCCGCTGCACCACGTTGAACGTCGCCGTACAGGTCTTGTTCGCATTCATCGTGACTTGCCCGTCAGTGCAATCCGGGTCCCCTGACCATCCCGCAAACACCGAATTAGCTCCGGCCGAAGCCGACAAGGTCACCGTCGTGCCTTGAGCGTAATCCTCAGTGCAGTCACCCGAAGCGCTGCCCGAACTGATGTTGCAACTGATCCCCGAGGCCGTCACTGTACCACTGCCTGTCCCCGCCCCATCCACGGTGAGACTGAAAATCGGAGGAGCCTCATAAGCCCCAGCATCGCATTGACCGCCAGACGGCTGTGGGCGCGAGACGCCTCGCTGATCCGCCGTGACTGGGTTGTTCGAGAGATCGGTGCAATCAGTGACTGCGTTAATAGCTGCGCTCCCAACCTGAAGCGCGTGCGTCGCCGTCGTGCCAGGTGGATTGACCTGCAACGGACCCAGATTCAATCCTCCCGCTCCCGTCGAAGGCACCTGCGTGAATCCCGTGCAGCTTGCATCAGTCGCATAGTTCGTACCACTGGTCACCACGGTGCCTTGGCAATTCGCCCCAGTTGCGGCGGTGTTGTCACCCACAATCGAGTTCTTGATATTGACCGTGCCACCAGCTTGGAATATCCCTCCGCCTTGACCAGAAGGGTTGGCAGTATTGTTAGCGACAGTGATGAAGCTCGCGTTCAACGTTCCACCGGCATTGTGAATGCCCCCGCCATCATCCCCTCCACCACCGTCTGTACGATTGCCCGAGATCGTGCTGTTGGTCATCGTCAGCGTGCCGTAATTCTGGATGCCCCCGCCGTCGTCGCCCGCGCTATTCCCCGAGACCGTGCTATTGGTCATCGTCGCCACACTACCCGCAGTGTTGAAGATGCCGCCACCCATTTGATCCGCTCTATTGTTCGAGAACGTGCTGCTGGTCACCGTCATCGTGACGGAGGCGTTCAAGATACCACCGCCCCAGACCGCTGCGGTATTATTCGAGATCGCGCTATTGGTCACCGTCAGCACGCCGCCGTTATAGATGCCGCCGCCGTCATCGTTCACGAGATTGTTCGAGATCGTGCTGTCGATCACCGTCAACGTGCCAGTGTTGAAAAGGCCACCACCGTCCACGTTCGCGCGACTATTCCGGATCGTGCTACCGATCACCGTCAGCGTGCCGCTGTTGAGGACGCCACCGCCGTTAGTCGAACCATCGGTGCAGCCATTTCGCACCGTCACGTTTTGCAGCGTGAGATTGGCTGCAGATGCGACGACATGAAAGATGCGGAATTCTCCCGCAGTGATTGTGCCGTTGAGAATGCATGGACCAACTCGCTCGATCGTTGCCCCGTTGCCCTGAATTGTCAGCGTCCCAGCAGCAAGAATATCCAGGTCATCCTCCAGAGCAGCATCTTCATTTCCCGCTGTGGGATCAAGACTCAGCGTGTAGGTCGCGCCTGATTGCAGCACGATCACGTCGCTGGCCGGACTCGCTGCGCCGCAGTCATTGCTCGCCGAGTTGTTTGCCGCTCGAATCGCTTCGCGCAGTGTGCACTGCCCGTCGCCATTAGTAAGATTGTCTGCTGTCGAGGTGACGGTGAACGTCGCCCCCATCACCGGGGTGACCGGCCAGGGCAGCGGAGCAACCGTCAACAGCCCCGCGAGCAGCAGCACCATCGCAGCCCGACGTCGCCGCATCAAGCTCTTCCACAAGGTTCGAGATAGCGTGCGCTTCTGTCCTCGCTCGATGAGGATTCGCGCTCTACGTGTCGAATCTGGTCCCTTGCTCATAGGCCCTCCTTTCCGAGTCTTGTTACACCTTCATGAAATAGCCCGACATGGACGACTTCTTGCCGGACGCGCAGAACGCTAGACCGACGCACGTCCCCGCCAGGAGAGACAGGAGCCGCAAGGTCAAAATCTCCAATGTTGGATTCCCCTCGCCGGTCGAGGTATCCCCCGTTGCTGTCCACAAATGACCGAAGGGGTACTCTGCCTCGTCGCTGTGAAGCTGCGGGGTTGCATCACGACAATCCCCTGGATTCACGCTATGAGAAGTTCTCGCTCGATGACCTCGCCCTTCTCCCTTCTTCTCGTAGAATCACCACCACGTAGCGGAGTCAGAGTATAGCCTATTTTTTTCGCTGTCAAGGGAAAAAACCGCAATACCCGAAATCTTGGCCAAATGAATTCGTGAAAGACGAAGAGGAATTGCCTGCCTAGCCGCCAAGCATCCGCGAGTCCGATCGCTGGCCAGAGGCCGTCGATGACAGGGACACCTCCGGAAGAGAGTCGTTCGGGAACCTTCCCCTCGTCGCCTCCACCGACTACAGCCGTCGAAATCTCGCAGCGAGCAATTCCCGCCCCCGACGCAGCCCTTTTCAGAGAACACCACCGACAAATAACTCGCGCCGGTTCAACTTCACCTCGCCTCCGACGGAGCAATGGCTCTCTTCTCCTTTTTCTTTGGGGACCCTTTTCCCCATCACGGTCCAAGCGTTGCTCGCAGCAAGGACGAGATCACAGGTGAACGTATGGTCCCAACGTCAAGGCCAGCCCAAGCCCAACGACCCCGACCAACAAGGCGCCCACAAATCCGACGGCGAAGGGTTTCAAGCCGACGCTCTTGAACACCGAGAAGTTGGTCCCCAAGCCGACGGCCGCCATGGCCGTGCCGAGCAGATATTGCGAGCCCCACACTTCG